>JAGWTX010000008.1 GCA_028875955.1 Bacteroidota bacterium
TACACCATCACCCAATTCGAGTATGGAAATATCAAAAGTTCCACCCCCCAGATCGAAAACGGCAATCTTCTGATCGGCATGTTTTTTATCCAGACCATACGCCAAAGCGGCAGCAGTGGGTTCATTTACAATCCTTCTCACGGTCAGACCGGCGATTTCACCGGCTTCCTTGGTAGCCTGGCGCTGCGCATCATTGAAGTAAGCGGGAACGGTGATAACCGCTTCAGTTACCTCATGACCCAGATAATCTTCTGCTGTTTTCTTCATTTTCTGAAGGATCATGGCAGAGATCTCCTGCGGGGTATACAAACGGTCTTCAATCGCTACCCGAACCGTATTATTGTCACCTTTGGCAACTTTATAGCTCCAGTGACTGATTTCTTCAGTCACTTCGTCGTAACGGCGACCCATAAAACGCTTTACACTACTGATGGTGTTATGCGGGTTGGTGATCGCCTGTCTTTTGGCAGGATCTCCCACTTTACGCTCACCATTTTTCAGAAATGCCACTACCGAAGGGGTGGTTCTGCGCCCCTCATCGTTGGCAATTACTACCGGCTCGTTACCTTCCATAACGGCCACACAACTGTTCGTTGTTCCAAGGTCAATTCCTATTATTTTGCCCATAACTGTTGAATTTCAGATGAATAATCAATTATTCTTGTCAATACCCATGCCATCCCACAGAAAATGCAAAATTGTCAGCCCAAATCCGGGATGCGTCACATTATTACAGGTTATCATATGTAAAACTGAGTTTTTGGCAGAATCATTTTCCCGAAATGATTATAAATAGTAGTTTTAAGAACCCCCTGCTATGAGGCTGATGCCTTTGCCGGGGTAGTAGTACCCTAACAACAATACGTCGGATACCCGTTTACTAACCACGGCATCAACCCATAGTGTGAGCAGAACCCATTATAATTGCAGGACATTCCTCTTTTTCTGTGCCCTGTTATTGAGTACACAGAACTATGCCCAACTGGGGACGCTCAGGGGTAGAATCATGAATGATTTTACCAAAGAACCGGTATCCTTTGCCAGCATCTACTGGAAAAGAGCCGGATTCGGCACCACCAGTGACTCTGCAGGTAATTTTCTCCTCAGATTCAGTCAGCACCAGATCGACACCCTTGTTGTCAGCTATGTGGGATACCTGGATGTATATCGGGCCATACGCAAATCCAATCAGGACACAAACCGGATCCAATTGCTTCTGAAAGAACTCAAACAGGACAATACGGTTACCGTCAGGTCAAAATTCAGCAAAGGGCTTCGCTGGTGGAAGTTAATCGTATCCCATAAACCCGAAAACAACCCCTACCGGTATGGGAATTACGCCTATGAGCTGTATAATAAACTGGAACTGGATATCAGTAATATCAGTCCCACCTATTTTACCGACAAAAAGCTTCTTCGCCCCTTTGCGTTTGTGATGGATAATATTGACAGTGTAACTGACAGTAAACCGTTTTTACCGGTATATATGACAGAGGCTTTGTCGGATTATTATTATTCGGTCGATCCCCACAAGGTCCGGGAAGAGATCAAAGCTGCCAAAACAGATGGCCTGAAAAATGAAAGCATTCTTCAATTCATCGGGGGAATCAATGCTAAGGTCAATGTCTATGAGAACATTACCAATGCGTTGGGCAAGGAATTCATCAGTCCGCTTAGCAGCGTAGGCGACAAATATTATAATTATAAGGGTGCTGATACGCAATATATTTCCGGACAGCGTTACCTGCATTTATTGTTTACCCCCAAAAGTGAAGGTGAGAATACATTCAGCGGTGACTGCTGGATCCATGGCGGCAATTGGGGCATCTATCAGATCAACATGAATATCTCTGCCACGGCCAATATCAATTATGTAAACCGTTTGAGCATATTCCAGGAATTCAGGCTCAGACCCGATAGTAGCTGGATGTTTTCCAGGGACAAAACCGTTATCGATTTTTCGCCCTTCAAAAAAGACAAGGTTTCCTTTATCGCCAGAAGAACGAGCACCTATAAGGATGTGCGGGTAAACGACCCTTCCGTACTTGCGAAACTTGCTGAAAATCATCAGAAGGAAGAGCTGGTGATTGCTGAAAATGCCAGAAACAAAGAGCCGGGTTTCTGGGATACCACCAGACACGAAATACTGTCTGTCAATGAGAAAAAAGTATACCATATGATGGACACCATCAAAACCATTCCTGCTTTTATCCGGTATACAAAAGTCCTTACATTTATTTTTGACGGACACAAAAAATTCGGAGCCATTGAAATCGGTCCCTGGTATAAATGGATCAGTGGCAACCAGCTCGAGAGGATCAGAACCCGTTTCGATTTGGGCACAACGGATCTGTTCAATAAATACCTGCGTTTACACGGGTATCTCGCCTATGGTTTCAAAGATGCCAAACTAAAGGGCCGGTTTGACATCAGCTACCGTTTACCCGGCGATCGCGGAATCAGTCTTTTTGCGTCCTATACCCATGACCTTGACAATGGCAGGACACGTTACAATGATGAGGACATCACTACCGACAATATTTTCAGCCAGTTGATCAGAAGACCCAATGTAAAACAAAAGTTTCTGGGGGTGGATGAATACAAGTTTCTGGCCAACAAGGAATGGAAAAACAAATTATCGGTACAGACATTTTTTACCCGGACAGATTACGAGACCTTTAACCCATTGCCGAACCGGAGATCTTTGCTAACCCATGCTTTTCAGGATGAACTGACCAGTTCAGAACTGGGTGTAAAATTCCGCTACGCTCCTGGAGAAAAAACGATTGCCAGCCACAGAAAAACCAGAACCCTTAAATCCAACCAGCCGGTCGTGGAATTCAGGGCTGCTTATGGAATTCCGGATGTATTGGGATCTAATTATGAATACCAGCGGATCGGGTTGTCGGTCACGCATGTTACCCGCATACCCAGATGGGGCAAGATTAACTATATGTGGTATGCAGGTAAGATATTTTCACAGGAACCATTACCCTTTATGCTGACAGAAATACATCCCGGGAATGAGATCTATTATTACAACAAACAGTCCTTCAACCTGATGAACCGTTTTGAATACATCAGCGACCAATTCATGGGAATCAATATTGAACATAACCTGGAAAAAAAACTGTTGAACAAGCTAAAGTTTATGCGCAAATCAAATATGCGCCAGTTCTGGAACCTGAAATCTGTCTGGGGAAACCTCTCGGACATCAACCGGAAACTGAACATTCAGGATTATTATTATGAATACCGGATGCGTTCACTCAGGGGAGGATTTTACACCGAGATTGGTACCGGCTTTGAAAATATCTTCAAACTTTTGCGCATTGATCTTGTTTGGCGGTTTGCCCCCCTGCGTAACATACCCGCGGGTATGAACCCCGCCCTTTTCAAATCCCGGGTAAACGACTTTGGTGTTTTTGGCAGCGTACATCTACAATTATAATTTTCTTCAATTCTGTAACGCATAACCGGAAGGGGAAACCTTCTCCCGATAGTATCTTTATCATTATGAAATCAGTATTCACAATCTGTGGTTTGCTCCTGACCGGTCTTTTGGTTCAGGCAAATACCGTTGATATCAGATCGGGTATGGTGATACGTGCATCCGTCCAGTTTACGGCAAAGTATTACCACCTGAATGCCGGGAAAGGGCTGGATAATCCGATACTCATCATTGAAGGGAAAAATATCACCGTTGATTTTAACCAGGCCGTGTTACAGGGTTCAAACGACAAAAACAGACCCGATGAAATGTATGGGCTTGCCATCCTGATCAGAAAGGGATCTGAAAACATTGTTATCAAAAACGCCCATATCCATGGATATAAAATCGGCATCCTTGCAGACAGTGTCCGTAACCTGACCATCGATCAATCTGACCTGAGCTATAACTGGCGGCAGCATTTGCAAAGTAACCGGCTAAGGGAGGATATCAGCGACTGGATGAGTTATCATCACAATGAAAACGATGAATGGCTGAGATACGGGGCCGCTATCTACCTGAAGAATTGCAACAGGGCAACCGTTACCAACACCACAGTTATGGATGGCCAATGTGCCTTACTCATGACAAGATGTGACAATGCTATTATCAGAGACAACAGTTTCACATTTAATTCGGGAATTGGGATCGGGTTGTATAGAAGCAGTAATAATTCCATATACCACAACCGGCTGGATTTCAATGTCAGGGGTTTTAGTTTCGGCAATTACCAACGCGGTCAGGATAGTGCGGCGCTGCTGCTGTTTGAACAGTGCAATAATAACATCATCGCATTCAACACAGCTACCCACAGTGGGGACGGGTTTTTCCTTTGGGCAGGACAGTCCACGCTGGATACGGGTATGGGCGGATGCAATGATAATATCATCTATGGCAATGATTTTTCCTTTGCCCCCACCAATGGTGTGGAAGTTACTTTCAGCAGGAACCTGGTTATGAAAAACAGGATCACGGATTGCGATTATGGTATCTGGGGCGGTTATAGTTATGAGTCAGATTTCACAGACAATACCTTCGCCAATAACCGGATTGGCATCGGTATAGAACACGGACAGGATAACAATATCGCACTGAACCGCTTTACAAACGACCAGACAGGCATCAAGCTTTGGTCCGGGGAAGAGCAACCTTCCGACTGGGTCTATCCGAAGAAAAAAAATACCGATAGCCGCAATTACTGGATCGCTGCCAATGGTTTTACCATGACACCCGTGGCATTTGACATCATGGGAACCGATACCGTCGTATTCAGTGGTAACACCCGGTTAGGCGTACAGCAACATTTTGTACTGGGCGACAGAAACCAGAATATAGACAGTTCGCGGGAAGAAGATGTATTGGATATGGATTATCAGCCGGATGAGAGAATCCGGAAATTGGGTATCACGGAAAGACCGGCAGAAATCCTCCCATCGGGTAAAAAAGAAATACGGGTTACCGAATGGGGGCCCTACGATTTTCAGTATCCCTTACTCTGGTTAAACCATGTGGACAGCAGCGGTTTATATTATTTTGATATCCTGGGTCCCGGTGGACAATGGACAGTCGGGGATCTGCAGGGTTTTCAGATCATGGAGAAAGGGGATGGAAAATTCCCGTCTACCATAACGGTAAAAGCAGATTCAACGGTTACGGAAAGAAGTATCCGACTGCATTATCAGGGTCCCGGCTTTTTGGATGCATTCGGCAACAAACAGGATAGTTCATCTGCGAGGGATTTCACCTATTCCGAATTTGACCCTCATCCCATATGGTCGGTTAGCTGGTATAGATGGGATGCAGCGCATGATCCGGATAATGACTTTACAAAATTTTCAGAAATCCTGAATGGTCCTGCTTTCCTTTCAACCCAAACGGATAAACTGGATTATACCTGGTGGGGACCGGTTGAAAAAGGATTCCCTGCAGATTCTTTTGCAACCGTGGCTGTTGCAAAAATGCAGCTCAAAAAAAACAACTATTCCATAGGTATAACGGCAGATGATTATGTAAAACTGTTTATTGATGGCAGGGAACTGATCCATGCCTGGGATGCAGCCAGTACGGCGCTTGATGAGAATACCCATCACAGGATACAGGTAAGCTTATCGGAAGGCATGCATGAATTCAGGATTGTTCAGGCAGAAAAAACGGGTCTGGCAACCCTACAATTCTATATGCAACCGGCGGAAGGATTCAGGTACGTTCCACCGAAGGTCGAAAAGTGAAATTCTTCTGTGTGAGATAACTGAACACGACAACAAAAACGGTTGTCAGGATCTTGGAAGGGGTGGGATACCAGCCAAACTCTTCTACAAATAATTTAAGAAATCCGTAATTCAGGAATAAACAGCCCAGCACCACCAGGAAATATTTTCCCAATTGTTCCCTTTTTGCAACCGAGGTTTCCTGAAACACAACATATCTGCTCAGATAAAAACCGATCGGGAATGTGATACAAAAGCCAATCAGAAACGCAGCGATATAGCCACTGATGGTAAGAAAGGGCAGATGTACCGCCTGCTTTTTCAGGATGAAATTATAGGAAACAAAGAAAAGCGAAATATCCAGACAGGTATTAAATCCGCCACAGGCCGCATACCGAAAAGTTTGCAATGGCATCAGCTTCCGGAATAAGGGATAAAAAAAATCCACAAATTTCAGAATTGCACCACGTATGTATTCATGCACCTTTAGCATATCTGGCAGCGAAGGTAGGGCTTAATTGGTTACTTTTGCCTGCTGAAAACCAGATTACATGAGCGCTGTTTTGAAAATAAAAGAAGTCACATCATTGGCAATCAATCAATTATATGATTGTCAATTGGTGCCAGGCGATATTTTGGTGAATGCCACCAAACCCGAATTTGAAGGGGATTATACCGTGGTTTTATTTGCATTTATCAAACAGCTGAAAATGTCTCCAGAACAGCTGGGACAGGAATTGGGACAGAAAATTCTTTCTGAACATCCAAACCTGTTTACGGGTTTCAATGTCATCAAAGGCTTTTTGAACTTCACCTTATCCGATAGGTACTGGTATGCTTTTCTGCAGGATTCCGCAGACAAAACCCATTATGGAACCGCTGAACCGAACGGGCAGAAAGTGATGGTCGAATACTCATCACCCAATACCAACAAACCCCTCCACCTCGGGCACTTACGAAATAATTTTTTGGGCAGAAGTATTGCTGAAATCCTGAAGGCGGACGGATATGAGGTAACCAAAACCTGTATTGTCAATGACCGCGGGATTCATATTTGTAAAAGCATGATCGCCTGGCAATGGTTTGCCAACGGTGCGACCCCGGAATCAACCCATACCAAGGGGGATCATTTTGTGGGTGATTACTATGTAAAGTTCAATGATGTTTTTAAACAGCAGGTAGAAACCTTACTGGCAGCCGGAAAATCCAAAGAGGAGGCAGAAAAAGAAGCCCCCATCATGAAAGCTACCCAGCAAATGCTGTTGGACTGGGAAGCGGGGAAACCGGAAGTAATGGAACTATGGAAAAAAATGAACAGTTGGGTATATGCAGGTTTTGAAGAGACCTACCAGCGGATCGGGAGTGATTTTGACAAGACCTATTATGAAAGCAATACGTATCTGTTGGGAAAAGACCTGGTGGAAAGCGGACTGGCCAGCGGGGTGTTTTTTCAGAAACCGGATGGCAGTGTGTGGATAGATCTGACCGGAGACGGGCTGGATGAAAAACTGGTAAGAAGAAAGGATGGGACTTCCGTCTATATCACACAGGATATTGGCCTAGCCGTTCAGAAACAAAAGGAATTCAAAGCCAGTCAGAGTATCTATGTGGTGGGAGACGAGCAGAATTATCATTTCAAAGTATTGAAACTCATCTGTCAGAAATTACAGCTTCCTGCAGCAGATGGTATCTATCACCTGAGTTATGGCATGGTGGAACTCCCTACCGGAAAAATGAAAAGCAGGGAGGGAACCGTGGTGGATGCAGATGACCTGGTTGCAGAAATGGTCAATATCGCCAGACAAAAAACCGAGGAATTGGGAAAGGTGAAAGACTTTACCCGGGAAGAGCTGGAAGAGCTGTATGATATCATCGGCCTGGGGGCCCTGAAATTTTTCCTTTTACGGGTTGACCCTAAAAAGAAAATGGTGTTCAATCCGGAGGAAAGCATCGATTTTCATGGTTTTACCGGACCCTTTATCCAATATACCCATGCCCGTATCAAGAGTATCCTGAGAAAGTCGGCACAAACCGATCCCGGAGATAAGGAAATTGTCTATACACAGCCCTTGCTTCCACTGGAGAAAGAATTGACATTGCAATTGGAGATGTTCCCTTCGGTTTTACAGGAGGCCGCCCAAGAGCACGATCCCTCCAAAGTGGCGATATATGTATTTAACCTGGCAAAAACATTCAATTCCTTTTATACCGAACATTCCATTGGCAATGCGGAAAACGGGGAGAAAAAGGAACTGAGGCTTCGCCTGTCACGATTTACGGCGCAGGTGATAAAAACCAGCATGCAGGTTCTTGGGATCAGGGTACCTGAGCGGATGTAACCAGAAAGTTGTTCACAACCGGAAATTCAGAAAGCGGTTATCATTTTACAAGGATTTCTCTGGATAACTGCTAGGAATCATACCTGTTTTTCCTTTACATTTGCCCTCCCGGTGATCACCGGGTAAAGCGGAGGTGGCGAAATTGGTAGACGCACTACTTTGAGGTGGTAGCGCCTTTAACCGGGCGTGGGAGTTCGAATCTCCTCTTCCGCACAAACCTGACTATTTTGTCAGGTTTTTTTATGCGTATTTGTGTCCGGTTTAGCTGAAAAAGCCGCTCCTAAACCCCCAATCCCGATACCGTTCCCATTGAATAAAACAAGCTGCAACCCGGTTCAGGAATCACAAAAAACCGACCCCTTTTTTGTGAAAAAGAAGGGGGTTTCTTCCTGTTAAAAAAAGGAGGCGGAATTGATAAAATCCCCTTTGAAAAGAGAAGTTTGACCCCTAGTTTTCCCCACCCGCAGAAATGTTGATAAAGGGAATGTAAAATCAATGGAAAATGCAGTAAATTGTAGGGTAAATTTTACTCAACCCATTAAAAAAATCACTATGGCAAAAGCAAAAAAAGCCGCCAAGAAAGCTGCACCTAAAAAAGCTGCTCCCAAAAAAGCAGTTAAGAAAGCCGCTCCAAAAAAAGCCGCCAAGAAAGCTGCACCTAAAAAAGCTGCTCCTAAAAAAGCAGTTAAGAAAGCCGCTCCAAAGAAAAAAGCTGCTAAAAGAAAACCCAATGCCGCTTTTATGGCTCCCAAAAATGTAAGCCCGGTTTTGGCTGAAGTGGTTGGAAGTAAACCATTGGCTCGTACTGAGATCGTTAAAAAGATCTGGGACTATATCAAGAAAAATGGTCTGCAAGACAAAAAGAACAGAAGAATGATCAATGCCGATGCCAAATTGAAAGCTGTTTTTGGCAAACCGCAGGTTTCCATGTTTGAACTGGCTGGAATCATCAACAAACATGTGAAATAAGCTGCCTCAAAAATTTTCATAGAAAAGAACCCCGCACTGGTTGCGGGGTTCTTTATTGAATTGGGTTAGTAAGTAAGGGTCCTGCTATTATAACGCAGAAATGTACCGGTTAGTATGTTCATACCCGATCACTCCCGGGATGCCTGTTTTTTCTTTTCAAACCTTAGGCTTACTTTGTAAAAAAATTCTACCATGTCTGGTTTTCAAATAACCTGTCCCAATTGCCATCACCAGTTCGAACCCGGCGACTCCATGCGCGATGAAATTGAAAAAGAGCTCAGGGGGAAGATGGTTGACTGGCAAAAGAAAAAGGACGAAGAGTTCAGGCAAAAAGAAATCGGATTTGCCCAAATGCTCAAACAGAAAGAAGCAGAGGCAGCCAGTTTGCTGGAAGCAGAAAAAAAACGGCTTCAACAGGAAATGCAGGAATCCATCCGTAAATCGATCATGAGCGATTTTGAAAACCAGCTTACCCTGCTCAAACAAAATGCCCTAGATTCCGAGGAAAAGCTGAAGGAATCCCGGAAAAAAGAGCTGGAATACCTGCAGAAAGAACAAGCGCTAAAGATCAAAGAGGAAGAACTCCAGCTTACCCTGCAACGGCAGTTGGTGGCGGAAAGGGAAAAAATAAAAGAACTGGTCCAGAAAGAAGAAAGTGAACGGCTCAGCATCAAGGAGCAGGAGTACCAGCTTAGGATGAAAGAACTGGAGAAACAACTGGATGACCAGAAAAAACTGGCGGATGAAATGCGCAGGAAATCCGAACAGGGCAGTATGCAATTACAGGGTGAGGTACAGGAACTGATGCTCGAAGAAATCTTGCAGGCCACTTTCCCCTTTGATAAAATTGAAGAAGTGGGTAAGGGCGTTCGGGGTGCAGACTGTATCCAGACTGTCAGAAATCAGTTTGGCAATGAAGCCGGCCGGATGATTTATGAAAGCAAAAGAACCAAGGATTTTTCGAACGAATGGATCGAAAAACTAAAAGCCGATATGCGCACCACCGGCGCAGATGTGGCCATCATTGTTACCCAGGCTTTTCCAAAGGATATGGACCGTTTCGGGGAAAAAAATGGGGTGTATATCTGCACGTTTGCTGAAGTCAGAAGTGTTGCCCTCCTGCTCCGCAATGCGCTGCTAAAAATAGCGGAAGCCAAAAAAAGCCAGGATAACAAAGGCGATAAAATGCACATGCTCTATGATTATCTGACCGGAAGTGAATTCAGCGAGAACTGGAAAGCCATCCGGGAAGGTTTTCTGAGCATGAAGATGAGTATCCAGCGGGAAAGGGATGCCATGGAAAAATTATGGAAGGCGCGTGAAAAACAACTCGAAAAGGTATTGCTGAATGCAGCGCATATCAAGGGATCCGTGGAAGGGATTGCCGGTGCTGACGCCATCAACCTGAATTTACTGGAAGACAACGACCCCCTATTGCTTGACTAACACTTTTGAACATATCAAACCCTCGGACCATCCGGAAAAGCCCTCCCGGAAAAAACCGATTTTCCCGGTGAATGAACGTTTACGGGCCTATCTGATCAATTATGGCAGGGAAGTCAATTTACCAGCCAGCTATCAGGATCTGCAAAGATTTATTTACACATCCCCCATCAAGGACAAAAACGGGAAAGACACATCCTGGGAAAGGGTTTCCTATGACCTGAAAGAATGGTCATTTCTGAAAGAAAACCTGGTAAGGAATTATGCCATCCTCAAAACAAAAGGGGATATGAGTTTTATTGATCACCTGGATGTGGCCGGGATTGATTTCTGTTATTTTGGCAACAGCCAGCCCTTCCGGATCCGCATTGTGAATAAATTTAATGAGAACTATGACCACTACTATATAAAACAGGCGGATGCCAGCAGGATCTATGGACTGGAACTGGAACACCTGCACTCTCCCAACCGGATGAGTTATTTTACGGATAAGACCACACTGATTGAAGAACACATACCGGGTATTCCGGGTGATATATTCATCAAGGATTACCTGTATGCAGAAAATACGAACCAGATCAGGCTGGCGAAGGAATTTGTAAAATTCAATGAACGCTGTTTTATTCATCTCCTGGGTGATATGCGTTCCTATAATTTTGTGGTGAACATAACACCGGACATTGAAGGATTTCAATACCGGATCCGGGCAATCGATTTTGACCAGCAATCCTATGAAGGCAGGAAAAACCTCTATCTGCCGCAGTTTTTCAAAGAAAACAAACCCTTTGTAGACATTGTACTGAAACACCTGAACAAGAAATCCATCGCCCAATACCAGGCAGAGGAAAGAACCATGATGACATTCCGGTTGGCTTCTTCGCGTTACCGGGTAAAGGAAATCCTGGATATCATGAGAACCGATACCATTTCACAACCGGATAAGATAGAACAGTTAAAAAAAGAACTCTCGGAACATTTTGGCAATACGAATGTGTTCAACAATGCAAAAACCATGGGACAAGTGGTCAAGATCCAGATGAAAAAGACGCTTCAGAAAAACCTGATGCTCATTCCCAAAACCAAAATCAGGTTCGACGACTAAGGATGGATGCGTTTGCTTTCTGAGAAAAATATATATCAATGACTACCGGGTGGTAAGCCAAACCAGGCTGGTGGTTTCCGTTAACCGGTAATGCAGCTGGAGTGAAGCATGGAAACCGTCTTTCTCAAATACCGCCTTGATTTCCCCGGACAGTTGCATTTCAAATGGGAAAACCCGCATCACTTCACTAAAATCCACGTCTCCCCTGCCCCACCATTTGAACATGGCTTCCTTACAACTCCACAGAAGGGTTAAAAGACTGATTTGTTTTTCTGTTGGATAACTATGTACAAAACCCAATTCTTCCGGATGCAAAAATTTATGTTTGATCTTATCCACCCTGGGTGTGATGATTTCAATATCGATACCCACACGGTCTGTTGTGCTTACAATGGCGGCTGCGAAATCACCGCAATGTGAAATGGAGAAATGGTATTGTTCATCCGGAAGGAATGGTTTCCGGGTATCTGCAATCAGGATTTCCGAATGGGGAAAATCAGGAAACAAAAAGGGCAAGAGGTATCGTCCTGCCAGGTGTTGCAAACGTTTGTGCGGATGTGCGATATCTCGTTGTAACGGAACAGAACGAAGAAAAAAATCAGCATCTTCCCCGATCTTCCAGATACCCAAACGGGTAGTTAAGTTGATATCTTGTTGATAAAACAGCGGCACGGCGATAATTTAGAAATTAGATTGCAGGACTAAGTTTTTATTACAATTTATACCTAAAAGTACAGGAATGATATTGACCGATAAGCGCATCTTGGAAGAAATGGAATTGGGCACCATCAAGATCGAACCCTATAACCGGGCAGATCTGGGGAGTAACAGTTATGATGTGCATCTGGGCAAATGGCTGGCTACCTATGTGAATGCTGAACTGGATGCCAAAAAACACAATAAGATCGAATATTTTGAAATCCCGGATGAGGGTTTTGTTTTACAACCCCATGCATTTTACCTGGGTGTCACACACGAATACACCGAAACCCATGCACATGTTCCTTTCCTGGAAGGCAAATCATCCACCGGACGTTTGGGCATTGATATCCATGCCACAGCTGGAAAAGGGGATGTAGGCTTTTGTGGAAACTGGACACTTGAAATATCCTGTAAACAGCCTGTGAGAATCTACAAGGGAATGCCCATCGGACAACTGATCTATTTTCCGGTTGATGGGGAGATCGAAATAAAATACAACCAGAAAAGCAACGCCAAATACAGCGGACAGCCCAATAAGCCTGTGGAAAGTATGATGTGGAAAAACCAGTTCTAGCAGGTAACTGAAAAAAATCTATCTGATTTCCGGCCTTACAGATCAATGATTGAGTTGCCATATGGCATAGTTCAGGATCGAGGCAAAACTCACCCATGAAATATACGGAACCAGCAGCCAGGCAGCCAGGGAAGAAATTTTTCCGAATTGAAGGATGGTGATCAGGATCGCCACCCACATACAACCTATCTCAACCAGCGCCCATCCTGTCTGATGAAAATGGAAAAAGATCATTGACCAGCAGAAATTCAGCAGGAACTGCACACCAAACCAAACCATCGCTTTGTTTCTGAGGGAAGATTTGTGCTCCTTCCAGATCAGATAAAAACTGACGCCCATCAGAAAATACAAAAGCGTCCATACCGGTCCGAAGATCCAGTTGGGCGGGTTGAAGGAAGGTTTCTGCAAACCTGCATACCAAACCGGAATTTCCCGGATGGTAAACAAGCCACCCAGGGAACCCAGTGCCACTGTGAGTAACACCGATACCGCCAATTTGATCCTGTTATTTATTTGCATATTTTTTTTGATAAGCCAGTACCCAGCCGATTACTTCATTATAACTGTTCACCCCCTGTAATTGTTTATTCAGCTTGAGATACTGATCATAGAGATTTGAAACAGCCGGCGAGATCCGGTTTTTTCTTTGCTGAAAAAACTCCCTGATTTCCCGGCGATCTTTTTTGACCAGGGTATCCAGCCGCTTCCGGTTTTGCTCGAATACATAGGAGAATTTTTTGAAATCGTTTTGCTTCCCGTACAGGTTGACCTCTTCCTGCTGGGCATAACTGAACAGATCCTGGTAAACCGAATACCTGAAATAACTGTTTTTCGAACGGAGGGCAGCCAGGTATCCGACAAAATTCGCTTCACTTTCACTTGCATAACCCAGTTGATGTGCCATTTCATGGCAGGTAATATACGGTAACAGGATTCTGGGAATATCGGTTCGAACCTGGGCCTCACCCGTAAATGGATTATAATAACCGGTAAACCCCAGGTAGTCTCCTGCGAAACTGAATAGACTGCCTTTTACAGAAAGGTTTCGGTAATTCAGAAATCCATATTCATCCGACAGGGAACCATAACACCGGTAGGCTTCCAGATAAAGGGAGTCCAGGGAAGGGGAAGGTAAAACCGTATCCGGTATCTGTCTTCTCGTCTCGTTCAGCAGATCGATCAATTGATTGGTTAATGTGGTTACTTCTTCGATGCTATAACTGGTTT
Source organism: Bacteroidota bacterium (assembly GCA_028875955.1). Taxonomy (GTDB): domain Bacteria; phylum Bacteroidota; class Bacteroidia; order Chitinophagales; family Chitinophagaceae; genus Sediminibacterium. Next base: position 14,054 of record JAGWTX010000008.1, read on the forward strand.
TGGCAATCCCCAACTGTTTTTCAATCCCCTCACGGTCGTAATTGAAACCCCAGAAAACTTTAAAAACAAGATAGATGACCAGCAAAACCCTGACAACTTTGAGAAAAGCCACCAGGATCTTTTGAGGGGAATAGGATTTACGGTACAAAGCCCTTCCTGTCTGGAAGAGTTGGTAAATAATATATAATATAAATATAGTATATAACAGATCCCCTATGCTAAAAGGGATCCAGCCGGTAATCAACCGGATGGCAGCCCCAAAAGCAGGGTAGAATCCGAGTGAATACCATTTTTCCACCAAACCGGGGTAATAGGAAAAAATTCCCGCTGCCAGGGAAAGACCAGCCAGTATACCGGTTTTAACCCATTGATAGTCAGATATGACACTCCTCTTCAGCATACTTGCAAATATGCCGTAAAATAACCTATCATTGCGTATCGGACAGCTGTATGTCGGTCTTCAATTTTACTTTGGCATTTACACGGCTTTATCGTACCTTTGCAAGCCCTTAAAAAACGGTTATGAGTCAGCGCCGGGAATTCGAGATAGCATTTGTGGGTTTAAAGCCGGGGATTCATGTATACGAATACAGGATTGAAGATAAGTTCTTTGTACCCTATGGTGAGCAGGATTTTGAAAACTGCATTGCCAATATCAAACTGAGTCTGGAGAAAAACAACGGATTCATGCAACTGAAGTTTGATATTGACGGAACAGTAAATGCCTCCTGTGACAGGTGTGGAAACACACTGCCCATGCAGCTTTGGGATGAATTCAACATTATTGTAAAAATGGTGGATGACCCCGAAATCATGAATGAGCAGGAGGAG
>JAGWTX010000425.1 GCA_028875955.1 Bacteroidota bacterium
GGGAGACAGCACCAAGCAAAAAGCACAGGAAAAACTGAGTGCCTTCCTGAAAAAAATCGGCTATCCTTCCAAATGGAAGAGTTATGAGGATGTGACGATTGAACGGGATGATTTTTATGGCAACATGCGCAGGATCGCTAGACATGATTACCAGGAGAATATCGCCAAGATCGGGAAGCCGGTGGACAAAACAGAGTGGACCATGACTCCACCCACCGTGAATGCCTATTACAACCCCACGTATAATGAAATCGTATTTCCGGCGGGTATCCTGCAACCTCCCTTCTTTGATCCGAAGGCGGATGATGCGATCAACTATGGTGCGATCGGACTGGTGATCGGTCATGAAATGACCCATGGTTTTGATGATCAGGGCAGACAGTATGATGCAGCCGGTAATCTGCATGACTGGTGGACAAAAGCGGATGCGGACAAATTCAACCAAAAGGCAAAGGGAGTGATTGACCAGTACAACCATTTCACCGTTCTGGATACCCTGCATGTGAATGGGGCCCTCACCCTGGGTGAAAACCTGGCCGATATTGGCGGGATGGCCATTGCCTATGATGCCTTCAAACTAACCGATCAGGGAAAAACCACCACACCGATTGACGGGTTTACCCCGGATCAGCGTTTTTTCCTGGGATTTGCCCAGGCCTGGCGGATTGTGAACCGTCCGGATTATGTTAGAACCCTGATCTCTGTTGACCCGCATTCACCCGAACAGTTCCGGGTATTGGGACCGTTGTCCAATTTTGATCCTTTTTACAAGGCCTTTTCAGTGACAGAAAAGAACAAAATGTACCGGAAACCGGAAGACAGGGCAAAAATCTGGTAATATTTATATGACTGATTGATAACATTTAACAGGTAATCATTATACTTCATGTGAAAGGATAGTGATTACCTGTTTGTTGTATTTTTTGGGCAAATCAGGCCTGTTTTCAAAAAAAGATAGGAAACCGGCTTTTTCTTTTCCACAACCGGGTGGTTTGGTCCAAAATTTGTTTTTTAAGTTTCTCCTCATTCCTTACCTTTGCCATCCTTAATTTTGGGCTGTTTAGCGGGTGGACATTTTTATCATTATCGTTTGAATGGTGAATGAGCCGATTGTACGTTAAGAGAATCTTTCCATTCTCCCCAAATTTTTTCGCACAAAAACCGGTTTTCATACATATGTCTACAACTACATTGAACAACAGGGTCAACTTCGGAAAAACAAAACACTTAGCCGATGCACCTGACCTTCTCGACATTCAGTTAGAATCATTCAGAGAATTTTTTCAGTTAGAAACAACGCCAGACAAACGTAATGTGGAAGGGCTGTTTCGTGTATTCAAGGAAAACTTTCCTATTACGGATACGCGTAACATTTTCATGCTGGAATTCCTGGATTATTTTATTGACCCGCCCCGTTACACCATTGAAGAGTGTATGGAGCGTGGCCTTACTTACGCTGTTCCCCTGAAAGCCAAACTTCGTTTGAGCTGTAACGATGAGGAGCATGTGGATTTCCAGACCATTGTACAGGACGTGTTTTTGGGTAATATCCCCTACATGACACCCCGTGGTACCTTTGTAATTAATGGAGCTGAGCGTGTTGTTGTATCGCAGTTGCACCGTTCACCCGGTGTATTCTTCGGACAGTCTGTACACCCCAACGGAACCAAAATCTACTCTGCAAGGGTAATTCCTTTCAAAGGGGCCTGGATGGAGTTTGCTACCGATATCAATAACGTGATGTATGCTTACATCGACCGTAAGAAGAAATTCCCGGTTACCACTTTATTGCGTTCTATCGGTTTTGAAACGGATAAAGACATCCTGGAACTCTTCGGCATGGCCGATGAGGTAAAAGCAGATAAAAAATCGCTGGCTAACCAGGTAGGCAAAAAACTGGCTGCACGTGTTCTGAGAACATGGGTAGAAGATTTTGTGGATGAAGATACCGGTGAAGTAGTAAGTATCGAACGTAACGAAATCGTTATGGAGCGCGATACCGTGCTGGATGAAGAAGCCATTGCAACCATTATTGAAATGGAAGTAAAAAGCGTATTTATTCAGAAAGAAGATGTGGGTGGAGATTATGCCATCATTTATAACACACTGAACAAAGATACTTCGAACAGTGAACTGGAAGCGGTTCAGCATATCTACCGCCAGTTACGCGGAGCTGATGCCCCTGATAATGAAACTGCCCGTGGTATCATCGATAAATTATTCTTCAGCGATAAGCGATATGACCTTGGAGAAGTAGGCCGTTATAAAATTAACCGCAAACTGAACCTTGATTATCCTTTGCAGAAGAAAGTACTGACCAAGCAGGATATCATTGAAATCATCAAATACCTGGTGCGTTTAACCAATGCCAAAGCAGAGATTGATGATATTGATCACCTGAGCAACCGTCGTGTACGTACCGTTGGAGAGCAGTTGTATGCCCAGTTCGGTGTTGGTCTTGCCCGTATGGCACGTACCATCCGTGAGCGTATGAATGTTCGCGACAATGAAGTGTTTACTCCGGTAGACCTGATCAATGCCAGAACCTTATCCTCTGTAATCAACTCTTTCTTCGGAACTTCTCAGTTATCCCAGTTCTTAGACCAAACCAATCCTTTGAGTGAGATCACGCACAAGCGTCGTATCTCCGCATTAGGACCAGGCGGTTTGAGCAGGGAGCGCGCCGGTTTCGAGGTTCGTGACGTACACTATTCACACTATGGCCGTTTATGTACCATTGAAACACCGGAAGGACCAAACATCGGTCTGATCTCCACACTTTGCGTACATGCTGCTATCAACGATATGGGCTTTATTGAAACCCCTTACCGTAAAGTGATAGACGGAAAAGTAAACATGAAGGAATTGACTTTCCTGAGTGCAGAAGAAGAAGATACTGCAAAAATTGCCCAGAGTAATTCTCCTTTGGATGACAAAGGGCAGTTTGCTGAAGATAAAGTAGTATCCCGCCAGACAGGTGATTTCCCGATACTGGACAAGGATGAAGTGGAATA
>JAGWTX010000009.1 GCA_028875955.1 Bacteroidota bacterium
TCATATGGGTTTCCTTACAGATCAGGGATTTTGATTTGGGTGAATAAATTCCCTGAAGCGAGGCTTTCCCATAAAACACGGTGGTCTTGTAGGAATAGGTAACCCCATGTATGCTGTTATTGGAACTTTGTTCAATCTGGATCTCGTATTTATAGTTTTCTGTTCGGACCCCTTCCTGGTAAATCGCGCTGGATGAACTGAAATAGCCCCGCCAAACCCCGGTTAATTTCTGGGATTGAGCCGGCAAAGAGAAGAGTAAAAGAATGAAAAGGGTCGAATTCAATCTCATGTTGCAAATCTACACCCGTAAGATACTAAGCCCTGATAAAGAAGCGTTAAGGTTTCCCATTGAATTCCGCATTAACATAAGAATTTGCTTCTTTTAATTCTTTACTTTTGCATTCCCTAATAAAAGCGGACCACTTAGAATACTATGATAAATATCAGTTTCCCGGATGGTGCGGTGCGTCAGTACGAAAATGGCGTTACTGCATTAGAAATCGCAAAATCTATCAGCGAAGGTTTGGCCAGAAAAGTACTCGCCGCCAGTGTAGACGGACAGGTATGGGATGCCACAAGACCCATCTACAAGGATGCGGCATTGAAATTACTCACCTGGAATGATCCGGAAGGTCAGAATACTTTTTGGCACTCTTCCGCCCACCTGATGGCAGAAGCCGTGGAATCCATTTATCCGGGTGTGAAATTCTGGGTAGGCCCGGCTTTGGAAAAAGGTTTTTATTATGACATGGACCTGGGTGATAAGAAAATGACGGAAGAGGATCTGCTGGTTTTGGAAAAGAAAATGAATGAACTGGCCAAAAAAGCCAGTCCCTATCAAAGAAAGGAAATCTCAAAATCGGATGCCATTTCCTATTTTTCTGAAAAGGGGGATGAGTACAAACTGGACCTTCTCCAGAATCTGCAGGACGGTGAGATCACTTTTTATTCCCAGGGCGGTTTTACAGATCTCTGCCGCGGGCCACATATACCGGATACGGGTTTTATCAAAGCCATCAAGCTAACAGGCATCTCAGGTGCTTATTGGAAAGGAGATGAAAAAAATAAGATGCTCACCCGTGTCTATGGGATCACATTCCCCAATCAGAAAGAATTGGATGAATATCTCCTGATGCTCGAGGAAGCCAAAAAAAGAGACCACCGCAAACTGGGGAAAGAACTGGGTATTTATACCATGAATGATGATATCGGCCCCGGTTTGATCCTTTGGATGCCGAACGGTACGGTTATTATCGAAGAGCTGGAAAAACTGGCCAAGGAAACAGAACTGGAAGGTGGGTATAAGCGTGTGGTTACCCCGCATATTGCCAAGGAAAATCTATATCTGACCAGCGGTCACCTGCCTTATTATGCAGATAGCATGTTCCCACCCATGGAAATGGATGGGGAGAAATATTATCTCAAGGCCATGAACTGCCCGCATCACCATAAAATTTATGACGCAGAACCCAAGAGTTACCGGGACCTGCCTTACCGGTTGGCTGAATATGGTACCTGTTACCGGTATGAGCAGAGTGGTGAATTATTCGGTTTGATGCGTGTACGTTGCCTGCACATGAATGATGCCCATATCTATTGTTCCAAAGAACAGTTCAGGCAGGAGTTCAAGGCGGTGAACGATATGTATCTGAAATATTTCGAGATTTTCGGGATCGACAAATATGTGATGCGATTATCCCTGCATGATCCGGAAAAACTGGGTCAGAAATATATCAATGAACCCGAACTCTGGCTGGAAACGGAAGAAATGGTCAGGAATGTGTTGATCGAAACCGGTGTTCCCTTTGTGGAAGTGAAAGGGGAGGGTGCTTTTTACGGACCCAAGATCGATGTACAGATCTGGAGCGCTATTGGAAGGGAATTTACCCTGGCCACCAACCAGGTGGATTTTGCACAACCCCGGAGTTTTCATCTGACTTTCACCAACAAGGAAAATACACCTGAAATCCCCCTGATCATTCACCGCGCCCCGTTGGGTACGCATGAAAGATTTATCGGGTTCCTGCTGGAACATTATGCGGGTAAGTTCCCGGTATGGCTGGCACCCCTGCAGGCCAGGATTCTGCCGATCAGTGACAAGTTTATGGATTATGCTGTTGCTGTTCAGGCGAAGCTCAGAAAGGCAGGCGTCCGGGTGGAAATTGACGACCGTCAGGAAAAGATCGGGAAAAAGATCCGTGAAACAGAACTGATGCGGGTGCCTTATATGCTGGTGGTAGGGGAAAAGGAAATGAACGAAAACCAGTTGTCCGTTCGCCGGCAGGGTAAGGGCGACCTGGGAACCCAGGGGGTGGATGCCTTCCTGGAAATGATCACCGATGAAATTCAAAAACGTAAATCAGGCGAATAGTCGCCAATATGTATATCTTTAACAACAAATCAATTATTCACTAAACAAGTTTTAATGGCATTACCACCACGAGGGGGCGGAAGATTTAATCCCAGGTTTAACAGGCAGCCGGAGCCTGAACATCGTATTAACGAAAGAATTCGGGTTACACAGGTTCGATTGGTAGGCGACAATGTTACCGTTGGCGTTTATTCCACAATGGAAGCTTTAAAAATTGCCCAGGAGCAGGAACTGGATCTTGTGGAAATATCCCCCACAGCCGATCCGCCTGTTTGTAAGGTGATCGACTATAAAAAATTCTTATACGAGAAGAAAAAGAAGGAAAAGGAAATGAAGGCCAATTCCAAGCAAAGCGAAGTGAAAGAGATCCGCTTTACGCCTGGAACCGACGACCATGATTTCGATTTTAAAGCCAAACATGCCGAGAAATTCCTGAAAGAAGGCAATAAGGTGAAAGCCTATGTTCAGTTCAAGGGACGTGCCATCATGTTCCAGGACAGGGGACAGCTGCTTTTGCTGAAATTTGCAGAAAGACTGGGCGAATCCGGGGTACTGGAAAGCATGCCCAAACTGGAAGGAAAAAGGATGTTTGCAATTTTTACTCCGAAAACCGGTAAGAAAAAAGCATAGATCATTCCCCATAAGGAAAGCAATGGCCAAGGTCATTGCTTTTTTATTTTATTGAATATCAGCTATTTACACAGAATTTGGACGGTGCCATTTCAAAAATGGGTATACTTTTTAATGGTAACTGGGTTCGAGGTATCGGGAGGAGACGGAAAAACGCAAAAATCTCATGGTAGATTCAGCAGCGATTCTTACCTTTGCCATCCGAAAAAATCGGACCATTTCCCGTAAGGCTCAACAAGTGTCCCGTCTGTACAGGACCGCCAGCAGGGTGTAATCTTCAAGAGATTATTTTTTATGCCAAAAGTAAAAACAAACTCAAGCGCGAAAAAACGCTTCAAAGTTACCGGCACAGGTGAGATCAGCTTCCAGAAAGCTTTCAAACGTCACATTCTGACCAAGAAATCCAAAAAACGCAAAAGAGCCATGAGACAAAAAGGTTTGGTGAGTGCACCCAACAAAGATTTCGTGCTTCGTTTATTACGTTTAAAAGGATAATAAGGATCCCAAACCTGATCAAATCATCTACACACCAGCTGGTAAACAGCTTCAAAAAATTATAGTATGCCACGTTCAAAAAATGCAGTAGCATCAAGAGCCAGGAGAAAAAATATCCTGAAACAAGCCAAAGGTTATTACGGTAAGCGTAAAAACGTATATACCGTTGCCAAAAATATTGTTGAGAAAGGAATGACCTACAGTTATGTAGGCCGTAAACTGAAAAAGCGCGAATACCGCCAGCTTTGGATCGCACGTATCAACGCTGCCGTTCGCGCAGAAGGTATGACCTACAGCCAGTTTATCAATAAACTCAGCACAAAAGGCATCGATCTGAACCGTAAAGTGCTGGCTGATCTGGCTATGAATGAGCCAGCCAGTTTCAAGGCCCTGGTGGATTCTGTAAAATAAAATCCCGCTCGGAAAAAAGACTAACCGGTGTTCTTTGCTAGACACCGGTTTTTTTTATGTGCAGAACTGTACAAACAACTATTTTTGTGCAGCAAATTTTGCCTTAGCTAACCGTTTAATAGTAAACAAGTAAATGAACAACACCTATACTTCGCTGGTTAACCAGACTTTCCATTTCCCGCAAGAAGGTTTCGACCAGAATGATGAAGGTTATCTCAGGTTTAATGGTCTTGATCTGAAAACTCTGATCGATAAGTACGGAACACCGATGAAACTTACCTATCTCCCCAAGATCGGTATGCAGATCAATAAGGCAAAATCCATGTTTGAGGCGGCTTTTAAAAAGCACAAATATGAAGGGGAGTACTTCTATTGCTACTGCACCAAAAGTTCGCATTTTTCATTTATCGTGGAAGAAGCGCTCAAACACAATATCCATCTGGAAACCTCCTATGCCTACGATATTGAGATCATCAATCGCCTGTACCAGCGCAGGAAGATCAACAAGGAGACCTATATTATCTGCAATGGCTATAAGCAGAAAAACTATACCTCAAGAATCGCCAAACTGATCAATACCGGTTTTAAAAACGTGATCCCCATTCTGGATAACAAGGAAGAATTACTCGCCTACAAGAAATCTGTAAAACAACCTTTCCGGCTGGGTATACGGGTGGCAGCAGAAGAAGAGCCGAATTTCCCTTTTTATACATCCCGGCTGGGGATCCGTGCAAAAGATATTCTGGAATTCTATGTTGATGAAATCGAAGGATACGAAGAGAAGTTCCAGCTGAAAATGCTGCATATTTTCCTGAACAAGGGCATCAAGGACGATATTTATTACTGGTCAGAACTGAATAAGATCATCAACCTGTATTGCCAGTTGAAAAAAATCTGCCCGGAACTGGATTCCATCAATATCGGTGGTGGTTTTCCCATCAAACATTCCCTTGGTTTCGAGTATGATTACCAGTTTATGATCAATGAGATCGTAAGCAATATCAAGAAAGCCTGTAAGAAAGCCAAAGTGCCCATGCCCAATATCTATACTGAATTCGGCAGTTTTACCGTAGGGGAAAGCATGGCGCATATCTATAGTGTGATCGGTCAGAAAATCCAGAACGACAAAGAGTGCTGGTATATGATCGATTCCTCCTTTATCACCACCCTGCCGGATACCTGGGGGATCGGGGAGAAATTTCTGATGTTGCCGGTAAATAAATGGGATAACGAATATCAGCGGGTCGTACTCGGTGGCATTACCTGCGACAGCCACGACTATTATGATTCCGAAGAGCATATCAACGAAGTGTTTCTTCCCAAAATCGCTTCCCCGGATCCCAAGGATGAAGCGGATAACAAGGAACCCCTGTATGTCGGCTTTTTTCATACCGGAGCTTACCAGGACCAGATCAGTGGCTATGGTGGAATCAAGCATTGTCTGATCCCATCCCCCAAACACGTGATTGTGGAAGAGGATAAGAATGGTAAGCTGGTGGACTGGGTCTACGCCAAAGAACAGACGGCACAAAGCATGTTGAAAATACTGGGTTATTTGCGGTAATCACGCTGCGGGTCATGTTTAACGCTTCCGGTCCGCTTTTTCCCAAATGGCCGATTGTTCCCCCTTTAGATAACGGTATGCACCGGCGATCATGGCATAGTGCATGATACAGAAATAACAGGGGGCGAACAGCCATTTCCTGTGGGTTGATCTGTTTCTGAAAAGATAGCCCAGCACCGCTACTATATAAAAAAGGCATTGCGCCAAAACCAACCAGCGCACAAAAAAATTCCCCTTGTCGAGAAGGGTTTCGCAGACTGATAATATAGCAACCGCAATCAGCAAATAGGGAACAAATGCCCATCGGAGGATTCTTCTGGAGAAGTATTGGAAAAATAAAACCGGTGTCCGGATCGGGTTAATAAGCGGACGTAATCGCTGCATGGACTGCCAGGCACCAGCGGCAATCCTGGTTTTTCTTTTCAGCTCTTCCTCCAAGGTGGGAGATGCGGGTTCAGTGGCAAATGCGCCGGCTTCATAGGCTATCCGGTATCCGCGGGCTGCCATCTGCATCGACTGCATAAAATCATCCAGTAAACAGTCCGGGGGTAAAGCCTGATACAGCGATGTCCGGAAGGCAACCAGTTCTCCGGCAGCCCCCACACAACTATATAATCTTGCATCCAGTTGCTTGACCCAGGATTCATATTGCCAGTATAATTGTTCACCGGAACCGCTTGCATTGTCTTTCTGGTGTTGCTGGATTCTTTTTTCCCCGGCAACACAGGCGATACGGGAATCAGAAAAATGACGGACGATATTTTGTAAGGCAGCTGCGTTCAATAAGGTATTGGCATCGGAAAAAATGACCAGTTCCGTTGTCACAGATTCCATGGCCCGGTTTTCTGCTGCGGTCTTACCCTTCCGTAAAGGTTGGTGTAGACAGGTGATATCTGGATGGCGCTTTACGATTTCCTGTGAGTTATCGGTAGAACCATCGGTTATAAAAAGTAAGTTGAGGGAGTCTTTGGGATAATCCAGTTCCCTGCAGTTGGCAATCTTTTTTTCCAATAGCGGTGCCTCGTTGTAACAGGGGACCACAAGGGTTATCGAAGGCAGAATTGGGGAGGGTTGGGGTGTGCTGGCTTTTTGCAGACTGTTTCGAAGCTGTATCCAAATCCAAATCAGGAATGGATAACCGATAAAACTATACAGAATGATGCCCAGGGAGACCAATATTGCTAGATTCATACAGGTTGGATCGGGTTCTCTGATGACAAGTTAGGATTTGCACTCCAATTAATCAGGAAACCCATCCCTTCTTTCAGGGTTACCGCTAAAAGCGTTTTTCAGCGATCTTAACAGTTTGCCATCCTACTTGGGATGAAAGGTACGGCAAGAGTTTGCGATTTTTCGTATTGTTGTACAAAGCGTTTGATGAAGCCGGCGGGAAAGGCCTCCAACAAGTTTTTTAACGGGAAATAAAAATAATGGAAAGATGAAAAAACATATCGGCTTTGTTCTTATTTGTATGATCAGTACAGGTTACCTGCATGCACAGACTGCAGAAGATTCTGTAAAAATTGCGATCGGACAGTTCTTTACTTACTTGCGAAATTCAGATAGCAAAGGGATCCTTTCCTGTTTTACGGATAGTGCTATCCTGCAAACCATTGCCCGGGATAAGGAAGGGGAGGCCGTTGTGAAAAATGAAAAAATTGCAGATTTCGCCACACTGGTCGGAACCATTCCCAAACTGGCAGCAGATGAAAGGATCGTTTTCGATTTTGTAAAGGTTGACGGCCCGCTCGCCACCGCCTGGACGCCGTTTAAGTTTTATTATAACGGGGTATTCAGTCATTGCGGCGTCAATTCATTCCAGATGATCCGGATCAGGGGTCAATGGAAAATTCATTTCCTGATAGACACCCGGCGAAAACAGGCCTGTGATTAGATTGCCGTTTCTTCATCCCCCAGTTCCCGGATACATTGTTTTAACTGTTCTATATAATTGCCATATAGTTTACGGAGATACCATTTTGTAAAGTAATATACGCCTACGGTCAACAAGCCCATATACAGGAAAGCAAAAAGCAGTACCTGCCATCTGGCGGAAAAGATAGGAAGGACAATTTTGTCCAGCTCAGGGATCTGTCTGGGTTCGTTATAACCCAGCAGGAAGGAAAAAATAAAACAAATGGGTATCAATGCCATGGTGAACTGGAAATACCGTTTCATAAACTCCTCGATGATGCTGACAATGGTTTTGAGGTTGGTCTTGACCGGCATTTGTATGTTGCTGCTGATCTGAGAAGTGCGGCGAAGCAGGTATACCAGGATGATCAGAAACAGGAGTGCAACCACCGCGAATACGGAAAAATAGATCTGCAGGGATTGGTAGGGGGAGGAAAATCCGATCAGTAAAAACAGCAGCATGATCAGGACACAGAATCCTATTTCGATCCAAAGGCTTTTCTTTAGTTTCCCGATCAGCGAGTTTGTCTTTTTGGATAAAAGGGAGGCAATATCCGTAGCGGATCTGTCCGCATGGTCAGTAGCAAGTCTGTAGTTAAGCTGATATTTGAGTTCATCTAAATCCATAATCAAATCATTATTGGTTTGCTACCTGATTTTTGGTTTCTTCTTTTAATTTGGTTTTGATCCTGTTCATTTTCACCGCCACATTATTCGCTGTTATACCCATCATTTCTCCTATTTCCTGGTAATTATAATCCTCGAGGTATAACATCACAAGCGCCTTGTCGATTTTTGATAATTGCCCAATGGCTGCATACATGATTTTCAGTTGTTCCTCGATCGGATCCGGTTGATCCATTGGCTGATCCGGTAGGCTATCTGTGGTATAGATGTCCGGTTTTCTTTTTTCTTTTCTGAAAAAAGTGATTGCCGTGTTCAATGCCACCCGGTACAGCCAGGTTGAAAACTTGGCATCCCCTCTGAAATTCGCATAGGCTTTCCAGGCCTGCAACGTGATTTCCTGAAAAAGATCTTCCCTGTCTGCATGTTGATCCATATACAGGTTGCATACCTTATACAGGATCTTTTGATGCTGGTTCAGTAATGTTATGAATTCCGACGAAGCTGCCATCCGGCTAATTTAATACTTTACCGGTGTTACCCGATAGCCTTTCGTTCTCAATAGTTGGATCAAACCATCCTTACCGCCCAGGTGGCCTGCGCCTACTGCGAAAAAGCAGTTTTCCGTTTTCATCGCCTGCACCATTACCGGAATCCAGTTCTCATTTCTGTTTTTTAACAAAACGGTTTCGAAATCCTCACTCAAGCCGGAATCCTGCATAAAACGGTACAGGGTGTCGATATTTCTTTTCAGGTACACCTGCGTAAGTGTATGCATCATGGTTTTTACACTGTCAAAATTCAAAACCGTTCTTTTCAGCGACTGAATCTGGTCGGCCATCGGTTCCTTGTCCAGTGCCGAAAGCTGATCTTCCACCGTTTCCAACCCTTTTATCGGGATCTGGTATTTTCCGGCGATCCCCATCAACTCGGTTTCGGGCTGGGTGATCTGTTGGCAATTCACAGATTGCAAGGCAAGCAGGCTCAGACAGAAAAACGGTTTGAAATGATCAAATGCCAGTAAGGGCATGTGTGTAAGTGTTTCAAACTTCTGTCTGATCTCAGGATATGCCTCCGCACCGATCAGGTCTTGCAGTGTTTGATCCCTGAGTTGCATCTTGCTCATCATTTCCTGTTGCAGGTTGGGGTCATCCATTTTCAATTCCCCGTAAAACTGTTTCACAGAACGGATCTTATCTTCCAGTATTGTCGAAATCGTAAATTGGTCTTTGCACATCAGGTGGAATGTGCCGAACAGATAGGAGGATGGGTGGTTGTTCCCGCTGCTGATCTCCCACAACAAGGAAGAGGTTTGCGCATGGGTTTTCTGGAAAGACAGACAAAACAAAGCCAGACAAAGGAGGACCGGTATTCTTTTCATGAAGCGGTTTTGCTATAAGTAGCCCGGATCTTCAAAATATTACCGGTTTACAGGATTCTGCAAAAAAAAACCCGTGTGAAAACACGGGTCGTAAACCAAAACCAACTGCTTTTGAAACAGAAGAAATTTTATACATTCAATTAGTGAATGGTAATTGTTTGGGGTGATACGATCACTTCCTCTTTTTTGGGAAGCAACACTTTCAATACTCCGTCTTCATATTTCGCCTGGATGCCGGCAGTATTGATTTTTTCATCTACACTGAAGCTTCTTTTGAAACTGCGATGTACAAACTCCTTGCGGATGGTTTTGTAATCCTTGTTTTCGGCAGTTTCGTTCTTTTCATAGGAAATGGTCAATAAACCGTTTTCCAGGTTAATGGAGAAATCCTCTTTTTTACGACCAGGTGCGTTCAGCTCGAGATGGTAAGCATCCTTGGTTTCATGGATATTCACCGGAACGCCAGCAAAGCCGGTTTGCGCATCCCTTCCCCAATTGCCTGGAAACTGGTTGAGTAATTCGTCAAATACATTTCCAAAAAGAACCGGATTGTGTTTTACGAGTGTCATAGTTATTTGTTTTTAGCGTTTAATAATTGAATACGAAGAAGGTTATTCAAACCCTGTACCAAGGCAGCCAAACTGTATTTTGGGTAAATTTTTGTCAGAAATGAGCTGACTTTAAACGCCATAATGGCATTTTTGCACAAATTAATACGACATAATGGCTGATTATACTCCTTTTTCAATGTTTCAACTTTTGTCGTATTTTTGCATTCTACACTGTAAAATCGTAGACAAAGAATATGTATCCAGCAGAAATCGTATTACCGATGAAAGCAGAATTGATCGATGGTGGTTTTGATGAAATGGTAACGGCCGGAGAGGTAGACCAGACTTTAGGGGCAAAAGGAACGACACTGGTCGTGATCAATTCGGTTTGTGGCTGTGCCGCAGGAACCTGTCGCCCGGGTGTATTGATGGCTGTTCAAAATGCAAAAAACAGACCCGATAGGTTAACCACCAGTTTTGCCGGCTTTGATATTGAAGCCGTGAACCAGGTTCGGTCACATTTATTGCCTTATCCGCCTTCATCTCCAGCCATTGCCTTATTCAAGGATGGTCAGCTGGTAAGTATGGTGGAACGTCACCAGATCGAAGGTCGCCCGGCACAGGTCATTGCCCAGCATCTTATTTCTGTTTTTGATGAGTACTGTAATTGATTTTACTTAGTTTTGTTTATAGATGGGTTAGTAAGTAATGGCTCCACATTTCGTGGAGCCTTGCTTTTTTCATACCTGCCGCACAGGATTAACAAAGCCGGCTGTCTGAGTATCAGTTATTCTGAGTAACATTGCATCTGCGAAATCTATCGATACACTTAGACCCATTCCTCTATGTACCCAAACCTATACTATGTTTGTAAAGATCTGTTCGGGATCGATTTAGTCGGTTTAAAGCTTGTCAACTCCTTTGGTTTTTTTGTAGCACTCTCCTTTATCATTTCCGCCTGGGTTTTGACACTGGAACTACGCCGTAAGCAACAACAGGGTTTATTTGTACATACCGAAGAAACGATAACCATCGGAGCCAGCGCCAGCTGGCAGGAATTGCTGATCAATTTTCTCATCGGATTCGTATTCGGATACAAGATCATCGGTGCATTTACGATACCGGATGCTTTGAATGATCCGCAATCATTCATCCTATCTGCCAGGGGCAATGCCGGTGTTGGTATATTGGTAGGTTTGTTTTTCGCGGGTTTGAAATGGTATGAGAAAGACAAACAAAAACTGGCCAAGCCTGAAAAAAGAACTATCCGGATCTGGCCACAGGACAGGGTAGGAGATATCGTTTTGTATGCAGCCCTGTTTGGTTTTATCGGTGCCAAAATATTCCATAACCTGGAGAACTGGGGTGATTTTGTCAAGGACCCGATCGGTGCCTTGGTTTCGTTCTCCGGTCTTACCTTTTATGGAGGTCTGATCTGTGCAGGCATCGCTATATATATCTATTCCAAAAAAAATAAAATCACTTTTGTTCACCTGCTGGATGCCATGGCCACTACGATGATGCTGGCTTATGCGCTGGGAAGGATCGGATGCCAGGTGAGCGGTGATGGTGACTGGGGTATCGTTAACAATCATCCTAAACCTTTTTCCTGGCTGCCCGACTGGTTATGGGCCTATCGGTACCCGCATAATGTGATCGGAGAAGGGATTCCGATACCGGGTTGTACCGGACAATATTGCAATCAACTGGCTGCACCCGTTTATCCTACAGCTTTATATGAGATCATCGCCTGTCTGATCCTGTTTTCGGTTCTATGGATGATCCGCAAGAAAATCAAGGTTCCCGGACAGCTTTTCGGCATTTATCTGATATTCAATGGCGTAGAGCGTTTTTCGATTGAAACCATCCGGGTCAATACACGTTATGAATTTTTACCATTTCATCCTACCCAGGCAGAGATCATCTCCTTATTGCTCGTAATTTCAGGGGTGATTATGTTGTTTAAGGCTCAGAAATGGTTTGCTAATACGGCAACTTCCCCACAATAACTTTTTCTACTTTTTTTGGGAAAAGCCACTAAGATTATCTTAGTGGCTTTTTATTATGTTGAATATCAACATTTTGTGATTAAATGGCTTCCTGCGATCCTCTGAACTCTCAGTTGCTTTTGTTTAATGTTTGCCATTTATCACCGTTTTTTACCGTTAAATACAAAACTATGTACTTGGCTATGCATAGTTCATAGTTTTGACTTGTAATCAGTAAGAACAAGAACTAAATAAACATAAAATTAACTGACATGAAAAAGATCTTAGCATTGACAATTTTTGGCTTATGTTCCCTAATGATTGGTCATGCGCAAACAAAACCGGTTGGTAAGGTACAGGGTACCCTGGTTTCGGGCCAGAAACCTGTTGAATCGGCTACCATCGAATTATTACGTGTAAAGGATTCCTCGGTTGCGAAAATTTCTGTTTCTGATAAAGCGGGTGCTTTTGAAATAGAAAATATTCAACCGGGAAATTTCTTCCTGCTTATCCAGGCCCTGGGTCATGCCCGTTATTACAGTCCTGCTTTTGCCATTACCGATGCCAATCCAGTCCAAAGCCTGCCTGTTATCGGGTTAACGATTGCGACCAAAGAATTAAGTGCAGTAACCGTGGTTTCCAAAAAACCGCTGATCGAACAAAAAATCGACAGGACCATTGTGAATGTGGAAGCATCCATCACCAATGTAGGAACTTCTGCTTTGGATGTGCTTGAAAAATCGCCGGGTGTAACCGTAGACAAAGATGGTAATATCAGTCTCAAAGGTAAATCAGGTGTACAGATCTATGTAGATGGAAGACCCACTTATCTCTCCGGCCAGGATCTTACGAATATGCTGAAAAATATGCAGAGTGAGCAGTTGGATCAGCTGGAAATCATGACCAATCCACCTGCCAAATACGATGCTGCCGGAAATGCCGGGGTGATCAATCTGAAAACCAAAAAGAACAAACAGGTCGGCTATAACGGAAGTGCCACCGTAGGCTATGGTCAGGGCGTATATGCGAGCACCACTGAAAGCCTGAATCTGAATTACCGGAATGGTAAAGTGAACTTGTTCAGCAACCTGAGTTATGGATACAGACAGCGTTTCCAGACGCTTACCATCCAGCGCAAGTTTATTGATGCCGCTACAAAAATTGTAAAATCGAATTTTAGCCAGGAAAACAATATCCTCAACAATGGGGAACCCTATAGCGTAAAACTGGGTATGGATTATTTTGCTTCCAAAAAAACGACACTGGGTGTTGTATTTAACGGTGGGGTAAGTGATTACGGTTTTTCCAGCGGCAGCGTGATCAACATAGCCGATCCCAACCAGGTTTTACTGAGTCAGACAAGGGCTATCTCGAACAATTCTCAGAACTGGAAAAATTTCAGCACCAATCTCAATCTTCGCCAGTTGTTAGGCAAGAAAGGGGCGGAGATCACTTCTGATCTGGATTATATCCAGTATCGTTCCAGCAACCAGCAGAATTTGTACAATGCCTACTATGATGCCAGTGGTAACAGCTTGCCAGGTTCAAGACCGGATACCTTACTGGGAAATCTGCCGCAGGATATCACGATCTATAGTGCAAAACTGGATTTTATGCAACCTCTGAAAAACGGCGCCCGTTTTGAAGCCGGTGGTAAAACCAGTTATGTAAAAACCGATGCCAATGCCCAATATGACAGCCTGATCAACGGTGCCCATGTTCAGGACATAAACAGGAGCAATCATTTTGTATATGAGGAAATGGTCAATGCAGCATATGTGAATTTCAGCAGACCGCTTGGAAAGAAGTTCAATGCACAACTGGGTTTGCGTATGGAACATACCCATTCCAGTGGCAAGCAACTAACCACGCATATCGATTTCACCAGGGATTATGTACAGTTGTTTCCCACATTCTATCTGCAATACCAGCCCAACGAAAAGAATTCCTTTGTGCTGAATTATGGAAGGAGGATTACCCGTCCCGATTATGAAAGCCTGAACCCTTTTGTAACCTTCCTGGACCGGTATACTTACGAACAGGGAAATCCCAATCTGCAGCCGCAGTTCAGTCATAATATCGAACTGTCTCATACATTTCATAATTTCCTGACCACAACATTAAATTATACCAATACGACAGATATCATTCAACAGGTTCTGGAACAGAATACCAGCAAGAATGAGACCTATGTCAAGACGAGTAATATCGCCAGCCAGCGTCAGTATGGGATATCCGTAAATGCGTTTTTCCCGATCACAAAATGGTGGACCAGTAACCTCTATGCGAATGTGTACAATAACCGTTTTCATGGCATCATCAATGGAGACCTGATCACGGTGGGTGCTACCACAGGGGTTTTCAATGCCATTGAGCAATTCAAATTTAAAAACGGATGGGGTTTGGAAGCCAGTGGTTTTTACCGGACCGAATCTGTTGAAGGTGTGTTCAGGATAAAGCCGCTGGGCAGCATGAATGTGGGTGTCAGTAAACAGGTTTTGCACAACAAAGGTTCGATCAAACTGGGAGTGCGTGATATCTTCTGGACACAACGCGGAAAAGGGGAGAGCAAGTTCAGCAATATTGACGCGGAGTTTCAGCAGTTCCAGGACTCAAGGGTGGTAAATTTCTCCTTTACCTATCGTTTCAGCAAGGGTAAAGTGGGTAATGTACAAAGACAAAGAGGGGGTGCTTCAGAAGAAGCCAACCGTGTAAAAGGGGGAGGAAATTGATCCTGGCAAACCTATGGGGTTGAGTTGACAGGTACTAACATTTCGTTAACACCACTCATACCAATTTGTTTTATTATATAACCCAATAGCGGCAATTTTATATAAATAAGTTTTTTCTCTCATGTGCATTATATAGAAACGGCCCCGATGTCTATCGGGGCTTCTTTTTTCCGGA
>JAGWTX010000426.1 GCA_028875955.1 Bacteroidota bacterium
GAAGATGCTGCCCTGGTTGGTCAGGAACTGGTCATCAGTCCCTGGCTGGATGAAAGTCTGCGCAAGACCTACGACGATATGCTGCGTTATATGGAAGTGTTTAATAAATCAGGGGAGCTTTGCAAACAATCGGGTATGCGGTTTGGCTACCATAACCACAATTTCGAATTTACCCAAAAGCTGAACGGGCAAACCGTTTATGATATCATCCTGGCGCAGACAGACCCGGCATTGGTTGTCCAGCAACTGGATATGGGTAATTTATACGGTACCGGGGCGGATGCTTACCAGATTATCCGGAAACATCCGGGCAGGTTTCTATCGCTTCATGTTAAAGATGAGATCAAAGCGGGGAAGGGTGAAATGAACGATGGGTATGAGAGTACGGTACTTGGTACCGGAGTGGCCAATACAAGATCCATTACCGATCTGGGAAAAAAATCGGGAGGCACCCTACATTTTATCATAGAACAGGAATCCTACCAGGGGAAAACGCCCCTGGATTGTGCCAAAGAAGATCTTGGGATCATGAAAAGCTGGGGTTATTGAAGATGGGGTCTTTTTTTATAAACGCCGCTTTCCATGGCATAGGTAATGATGCCTGCAATGCTTTTGGCACCAATCTTATCCATGATTCTGGTACGATGACCCTCCACGGTTCTTTTGCTGAGTTGCATGGTATAGGCGATTTCCTTACTGGTGTATTCCCGGCAGATCAGCTTCATGATTTCTTTCTCACGGTCGGTAAAATTCAGATCCGGATTGGGGGGTAATTGGTAATTCTTGGAAACGATCTCCGTTAATCTTCCGGTAATTTCTTTACAGAAATAGGGTTTATGCCTGTAAACAGTCTCTATGGCCTCACTGATTTCTTCGGTATCCGCACTCTTCAGGATATAACCCAGGGCACCGGCTTCCAGCATTTGCAGAATGGGTTCTTCCTTGCCAAAGGCGGTTAATACAATGATCCTGTCACAGAGTTTTCTCCGGCAGATCTCACGGGTGGCCTGGATACCATCCATAACGGGCATGCCAATATCTGTCAGGATGATATCCGGGTGGAGTTCTGCTGATTTTCTCACCAGCTCCTGCCCGTTGATCGCTTCTCCCAACAGGTATATGTTTTTTAATTGTGATAAAAGTGAACGCAGACCGGATCGGTAGAGTAAGTGATCATCAGCGATCAATACCCGGATACTTGTTTTCTCCATAAACACAGTTTTTGGTGAATCCCGGTCTTACCTGGTTCCGCATTTCAATTGCCGGACAGCTTTTCCACTCAGTAGAAATTCCATCCAGGCCATATGGTTGCTCCATTGCCGATACAGGATTTGATCGGGTTGCTGTATACTAAAGTAGGCTGGGAGTTTACATGAAACAACCGTTAAAACACGTATTTTATTTGCGCTAACTATCGCAGAGTGGGTGGTGAATCCGGAAACGGTTTGTTTTTTATTTCGGGATTTTATACTCTTCCAACAAAGTGGTCACTTCCATGTCCAAACCCTGGGCCAGGGATACCAGGGTGGTAAAGGCAAAATTCACCTTACCCTTTTCAATTCTTTGGATTTGACTGTATTCCAGACCGGAAGCAGCAGCCAGCTGACGGATACTATATCCCCTTTCTTTCCTGAGCCGGGTTAACTGACCGGCAAAACGGACCAATATCTTTTCCTTGTTCGTCATGCCGGAACAAGGTCATTGCAAAACAGAAATTTATTGACGTATGATTATATATCAATCTGAATTCTTTGTAAATTGTACTGGCAATGATTAATCCCCTTGCCCAGCATTATGAAAAAGCAACTGGCCTTACCTGTTTCCAGGGAAACCCTTCATATGATCCTGTATATTCTGGCCTGCCAGAAAATAAAAAACAGGTAACCCCCTGCCGGTGATGATTTACTTGTCTGTGAATAATTGGGTTTCAAATGTGGAGTATTAGTTTTCAATAAACGCTGTACACCGGTTTATTTTATTGAAATTTAAACTATCCGGACACTTAATCGTCCATGGTGCATGTTAACCAACCCTACTTCCGCCTATAACGTTCTGAGCCGTCATGGTTTTGCAGATGTTATGCAAAATGTGCTTAACGGGGAACACTCACTTCATGCCACAGTTTTCTTTGATGCAGGCGATACCCTCGCCAGTTTTGCAGCAGGTAAAATAGTAGAGACGCCAACCTATCTGACCGTTCAGGTGGGCCATCAAAAACACATTCTCCTTGACCCGGAATTCCTGCAATACATCAACCATAGCTGTGACCCCAATGTTTTTTTCGATACCACAGAAATGAAACTGGTCGCGTTGAAAAATATCCAACCCGGTGATGAGATCGTATTTTTTTATCCTTCTGCAGAATGGGATATGGCACAGCCCTTTGCCTGTTATTGCGGATCGGGTAATTGCATCCATCAGATAAGCGGGGCAGCCCATTTATCCGAAGACGTCATTCGTCAATACCGTTTTACCGATTTTATTGTTGAACAACTTTCAAAAACCAAGCAGTAGTCTTCCATGTTTCTTTCCGCAGAATGGTTACCCGAAGTGCCGGCAGACCGGTTGAAAGCCTGGGTGCTGGCGCCCAGCCTGAACACCAGCGATGCCAATATTGATTACTACTATGATTTTTCCCAAAGCATCGAAGAATACCAAAGAACCTTTGCGGAACTGGGCATCCCCTGGCAATGGCAACCCGTTACCATGGAGAATTATCGTTCCGTCATTGAACAGATCCTCCGGGAAAAGGAAACCGGTCATTTCTTTCCCGTGGTTTTGAATTTATGTGATGGCGACGAAATCAATGGAACACCTGGCATATCTGTGCTGATCGAGCTGGAATCAAAAGGACTGGTCTATACCGGTGCTGACGAATATTTTTATCGGATCACCACATCGAAAATTCCCATGAAACAGGCATTCGAGGATGCCGGTGTTGCTACTCCTGCCTGGATGACTGTGAAAACTCCCAACCAGGATCTTTCAAAAATTTTGGAAGAGCTG
>JAGWTX010000427.1 GCA_028875955.1 Bacteroidota bacterium
GAATCGCAGGTAATACGGGGTTTAATGAAAGCATCCATTATGTGGAGAAAATTCTGCAGAAAGCTGGTTTTGTACAAGAAAACAAAGGGGAAGCGGACGGCCCTTTAACTTACCGGATTGAAAAACGCAAGATGAAAGGTCCTACCTGGGAAGCTGTAGATGCTTCCGTTTGGTTAGGCAATGAAACACAACCCCTGCTTACCATGTCTTCCAACCGGAATATGATTGCCATCCATTCTGCCAGCACACCGGCAAATGGAGAAACGGCTGAATTGGTTTTTGTGGGTAAAGGAAGTGTGAGTGATTTTGAAAAACAGGATGTAAAAGGTAAAATCGTTTTGGGAGAAACAGCAACCGGCGCCTTATACAACCGGGCCATGCAAAGAGGCGCCTTGGGTGTGATGGGATATTCCATGCCCGCCTATACCGAGCCGCAGAAATACATCCATTCCATACAGTTTCAGGGGATACCTTATACCGATTCCCTGCATCAGAAATGGGGGATCGCCTTATCCTATGATGCCTATACCAGATTGAAAGCGGCACTGGCAAAAGGCACCGTACAGGTAAGGGTGAAGGTACAAACCCGGATTTATCCTTCTACGGAACTGACCCTGGTAGCCAATGTACGCGGCGAAACATTACCCGATGAACGATTTGTTTTCAGTGCACATGTGCAGGAGCCGGGAGCCAATGATAACGCGACAGGTGTAGGAACTTTGGCGGAGATGGCAAGGGTAACCGCTGAACTGGTCCATCAAAAAAAGATCCATCCCCAAAGAACCCTGACTTTTTTGTGGGGCGACGAGATCATTTCAACAAGAAGATATATTGCAGATGACCCCATACGTGCCAAAGGGATCAAATGGGGACTGAGTCTGGACATGGTAGGAGAAGATGTTTCCAAAACCACCGGAAGTTTCCTGATCGAGAAAATGCCCGATCCTTCCGCCATCTGGACCAGGGGTGCGGATAAACATACCGAATGGGGTGGGTCAAAGCTTAGTGAGTCAGACATGTTTCCACATTATTTCAATGATTTTTTACTCAACCGCTGCATGCAGCAATCCCGTTTTAACGGATGGGTGGTGCATACGAATCCGTTTGAAGGTGGAAGCGATCATACGCCTTTTCTGCAGGCGAAAATTCCGGGTTTGCTGATGTGGCATTTCACCGATGTGTTTTATCACACGGATGCAGACAGGCTGGATAAGGTATCTCCCGCAGAGATGAAGAATGTAGGGGTCAGTGGTCTGGCAGCTGCTTATACCTTGTGTTCCGCCAGCGAATCAACCACCCTTTCCCTTATCGCTGAGTTGGAAAAAAACGCAATAGAAAGACTGCAGACAGAATGGTTATTGAGTAAAACAGCCCTACAACAGGGTGCGGCACCCGATTCGGAAAAACATATACTGCAGGTTTGGAGCGACTGGTACCAGAAAGCCGTTGCAAAGATGAACGAGATTGCGACATCCGGTGATATGCATAAAATACAGCAAGTAATCGATCATTCGGTAAACACCATCCGCCAAAAGGAAAGGGAACTGGTATCAAAGCTGTAGTGGATCTTCCGTCAACCCTTCTCCGCTTTCGCCAAAGCCTTTTTCACTTTTTGCAGAAAGGGTGGTACAATACCAAACGGATCTCCCGGACTAAGGGTTTCTATCGGTAAATAACCCCGATACGTTGAAGCCCAGACAATGCGGAATAATCTTTCGAGGTCCATGTCCATTGAATTACCCTGGTAATTCAGTTTCTCCTTGATCTGCCAGTTGACGGCGTATTGGGTGACTTTGGCGATTTCGCTATAGGGTTCTTCTGTTACAAAACTTCCGGTATCGAGCACCAGTCCCAACCAGTCACTATTTGCTTTCTGTAAAATATCCATGGCCTGATCGGCAGTTTTGATAAAATCATTGTGGTTTTGTACAGCCAGGATCACACCTTTTTGTTTTCCATATTCCGCACAGGTTGCTATAGCATCAATGATCCATTTCTCAGTTTCCTCCCATGAATAATTGGCAGGTTTTTCCCTGGCGGTAAATATGCGGATCACGGGTGCGCCCAGTTTGGCGGCAACATCGATCCAGTTTTTGACAAATTCGATCTGTTCTTTTCTCTTTTCAGCATCTGGGTCGCCAAAATCGTTTCGGATACCGGTGCCGCTTATCTCAACACCCATCCGGTGTGCTTTGTTTTTTAGCTGATAGATATATGCATCACCGGGTACAGCTGGATAACCCGGAAAATAGTAGCCTGTCATATCAATGGCATCAAACCCCTCTTTGGCACAAAAGGAAATCAATGCTTCCAGATCCGTTTCCTTATTCATCAAGGGTTTATTGAATGAATAGGCATTCAGACTAATTTTAAACCGGTTCGTATCATTGATTTTTTTTGACCCCTCCTTTTCAGTTTGCGCAAAGGAGGCACCGATGCCGCCCAAACCGCTAAATACTGCGGCAGCACCCATCTGTTGCATAAATTTTCTTCTGGGTAGTCGTGGCATATTCGATCAATTGAATGGTGAATGCATTTAATTCCCGTATGCAAAATTTTCCATGATCTGAATCGATTGGATCGCCTGTTCGGCTGAACAGGGGTTCTCGCCCTGTCCGGAAAAATAGGCAACGATCTTTTCGATCATGGGTTGTTGAATATGTTGCGGAGGAATAAACTCATAAATTTTCTCCTCTCTTCCTGTCAACACCCTGATCGTATGTCCGAAAACGGGGAAGGAGATACTTCCTTTGCTGCCGGTGATCACTATTGCATCTTCTTCCTGGGCGGGATCCGTTGTAAAACACCATTGACCGGTAAACAAAATATTACCGGGTAAACGGATCAGCCCGGTAACTGCGTCTTCTGCCGTATACAATCCTGCCTGATTGGCACTCATACCATAAGAGGATAGCGGCGCGCCAAAAAAATACACGATCAGGTCTAACTGGTGGGGTGCCAGGTCATAAAACAAACCGGCACCGGCGATGGAAGG
>JAGWTX010000428.1 GCA_028875955.1 Bacteroidota bacterium
ACATAGTAAGGATTGTTTTTATAAAGGCGGTAGGGAAAGCGGATAAACGCTTCCAGTTGTTTTTTATGGGTGACTTCCTGTATGGTAATAGACATGTTGATCAGTTAAATGGCGAAAACCACTTGCCGGATTCACAGATGATTCATTTCCAGCACGTGTAATTCTTCAGCTACTTTTTCCATCTTTTCCAGGGCTTTGTTCAGCTGCGCTTTGGTATGGGTGGCCATGATTGACAATCGGATCAGGGAAGCATCACTTCTTACTGCGGGTGACACAACCGGGTTTACAAAAATCCCTTCTTCAAAAAGCCGTTGGTTAAACCGGAAGGTCAAATCATTGTCCCTGATATATATGGGAATGATCGGCGTTTCTGTTCCGCTGATCTCAAAACCCATTTCCACCAGGGATGCCGACATATACCTTGTATTCTCCCAAAGCGATTCTTGTCTTTCAGGTTCCGCCTGGATGATTTTTAATGCGGCCAAAGCTGCGGCAACAGCCGAAGGAGGAACACTGGCGCTAAAGATCATGGACCTGGCATGGTGCTTCAGATATTTTACCATGTCTTTTGTGGTAGCGATAAAACCACCGATGGATGCAAGCGATTTGCTGAAAGTACCCATGATGATATCCACCTGATCCGTCAAACCAAAATGATTGGCAGTACCACTACCCAGTTTGCCGATCACGCCGATGGCATGGGCATCGTCTACCATCACCGTGGCTTCATATTGATTGGCGAGACGGGTTATTTCGGGAAGGTTACAGATATCACCTTCCATGCTGAATATCCCATCGGCAACGATTAATTTCAGCGTATCCTGCGGAATCTGTTGCAGGATCCTCTCCAGTTCCGCCATATCATTATGGCCATATTTCAACACCCGTGAAAAGGAAAGCCTGCTGCCTTCAATAATGGATGCATGATCCAATTCATCCAGGATGATCACCCCGCTTCTTCCGGTAAAGGAAGCCACGGCTCCCAGGTTGGCCTGAAAACCCGTTGTAAAGATCAGGGCGGCTTCCTTGCCAACATGGTCTGCCAGTCTTTCTTCCAGTTCGATATGCAATTGAGAAGTACCGTTCAGGAACCGGGATCCGGAACAACAGCTTCCATAGACTTCAATGGCATTTCGAGCCGCTTCCAGCACTTTGGGATGATTGGTCAAACCCATATAACTATTGGATCCGAACATCAGCAGCCTCCTGCCCTGTATCACCACTTCCGTATCATGATTTTCTGCAATGGGTCTGAAATAAGGATACATACCAGCTGCCTGCAGCTGATCGGGGATCTGGAAACCATCCAGTTTGTCATGCAGGATTTGTTGAATCATGGTAATGATTAATATTGGTTAATAAGTGCCTGTTGTTTCAAAAGCTTAACAGGCTTGTTTTCGATAAACGGCTTTATCATCCCTATCGAAAGCCTGCATCGGGCAATCCTCTATACTGCCGGGTCTGACGGTCATTATTTGTCGCAAACCCTGATCCCTGTGAGAAGGCATCTCCCCTCATACCGTTGTTCAGTAAGACCCTCCCGATAACCCGTTTTCCGGATCCGGATCAAAAACCTGTAAAAGATTCCGGCACAAATATAACAATAAAAGATATTTTTGTCTTTTATTATTTCAAAAGAATATTTATCCCAACCATGCTTCAGATCACCAAAATTTTTCATTTCGAAATGGCCCATGCCATTTATGGATATGAAGGTCCCTGTAAACACATTCATGGACATTCCTATGAATTGCATGTCACCGTTTCCTCCTGTAAACCCGTTTCCGGATTTTTACCTGACCCCGGTTTTGAGGTTGACTTTGCAGACATCAAACGATGGGTAACCGAATGTGTGATCAACCGGCTGGATCATGCATTGGTGCTTTCCGCTTCCTTTCAGCGGGCGAACCCGGGTCCCTGGCATCATGAGAAACTGGTAACCTGGCCTGCGGAACCCAGTGCCGAAAACCTCTTGCTATTTATGGTTGACGCACTAAACGGCCATCTACCTGCCGGTACCCATTTAGCCCGTTTGCTTTTGTATGAGACAAAAAATTCATATGCAGAATGGTTGAATGATGATACCTTTAACCGGGCAGGTTTCCCCGCATCCGGATAGCCTGTCAAATACCAGCCTATGTTTTCAAAAGCAACAGAATATGCACTGCGTGCAACGATCTATATTGCACAAAAAAGTTCTGAAGAACATAAATTGGGTATCGACGAAATAGCCAATGCGATTGATTCCCCAAAATCATTTACGGCAAAAATCTTACAGGTGCTTACCAGGGACAATCACATCATCAGTTCTGTCCGCGGACCGAATGGTGGATTTTTCCTAACCCAGAAATCAAAAAAATTACCCGCCAGATCTATTCTGCTGGCCATGGGAGATGAGGATATCCTGGAAAAATGCGTACTCGGTCTGAAACAATGTTCCGAAATACAACCCTGCCCGATGCATGCCCAATACAAATCCATCCGTAAACAACTGAAAGAATTGTTTATGACCAAAACCATCGGGCAATTGGCAACGGAGATCAAAGATGGTGTGGTGTTTATCAGTAATCAATAGGCTTGTAAAAAAATAACAGACCCTGTTTTGATAACCATGAGCAATCCTACACAAGGTTTTCCATACGCTGGCAAATCACCGGTAAAACCGGAATGGAAACGCATTGCGGAAATACACTGGCTATATCCCTTTCTATACAGGAACATTCGCATGCTGGTTTTTCTGTCCTGCATGGCCCTGTTTGGCGACGCCATGGGTCAGCCGGGCGATTTTCCCGTACCCCAAAACAATCCCAACCAGTTATTTTATCTGCAAAGGCCAGCCAATACCAATACGGTTATCTATGAATTAAATGCGGTGAATGGCGTTCCGGATAAAAAACAACCCATACATGTGTTCTGGATCAAGTATGCCAGAAACGGAGAAAAAGAAGAACTCACCGATCTGGAAAACAAGTATGCCTACGGCATAAAAGTCAC
>JAGWTX010000429.1 GCA_028875955.1 Bacteroidota bacterium
CAAATGCACACGCACCTGGAACCGGTAAAAGTACTGATCGCCGAGGATGGGGAAGTCAATATGATGCTTGCAAAGATTATCATCAAGCGAATTGCCCCCAATGCGGCCATCCTGGAAGCTGTTAACGGACAGGAAGCGGTGGAGCTGTATAAAAATGAGCTTCCGGATATAGTGTTTATGGATATCCAGATGCCTGAAATGAACGGGTATGAAGCCACCCGGATGATCCGTCAGATGCAGACAAATCAACGCATACCCATTGTAGCCATCACGGCTGGCACCGTGAAAGGTGAGCGTGAGAAATGCCTGGCCGCTGGGATGGATGATTTCATCTCAAAACCCATAGTGGAAAACTCGGTATTCAATGTGTTCAATAAATGGTTTGAAGTGAATGAAAAGGTAACGGAACCTGTAAAGGAGGATAAACCAGCGCAGGAAGAAACCCCGCATATCAGTTTTGAAAAGCTGAAGGAGATTGTGGGCGATGATTCGGAAGCGCTGAAAGGGTTCCTGGCACTGACCAGACAGGAGATTTCGCGTTCCCTGTCCGAACTGGAAGATAAGTATCATAAAAAGGATATTGTAGCCCTGCACAAATCCGGTCATAAATTAAAAGGCACTGCCCTTTCAGCCGGGCTGGATAAGCTGTTGGAAATCGCCATAAAGTTCGACAAGCTGAGGGTATATGATGAAACCCATATCAGCGGACTGATCACAGAAGCCCGGAATGAAACCGGCCTCATCCTCCAGATCATCGACAAATCACTGCTCAATTAGGAGGGGTAAACCCTGCAAATTTCAGGCAGGTTTTGCAGGTATTTTTGCACAGTCCTGCCGCTTTTTGGCAAACCTTTTTATTTTCCTGCGAATTATCCGTAAATTACACTTGTTGAATTTTATTCATCCACTAATTCTTGCAAATGGGAGCCGTTTCTTTGATTACCCTGATAATGGCGGCTGTATTATTCTCTGCAGGTGGTATTCTGGTTGGCAGAATACTTGTTAGAAGAAGCCATAATCCGCAAAAGGGACAGGCTTATGAGTGTGGGATCCCCACGCAAACTTCACCCTGGCATCAGTTCCATGTAGGTTATTATCTCTTCGCTTTGTTATTCCTGATTTTTGATGTGGAACTGGTATTTCTTTATCCCTGGGCCGTGGTCGTAAAAAAAGTGGGCCTGCTGGCTTTGTTTGAAATCCTTATTTTCTTATTCATATTGTTTATGGGCTTTTTATATGCACACAAAAAAGGAGCTTTAAAATGGAGTTAAGCGGACAGGTAACGACAGAACAGGCATCATTTCCAGGAGAGATTCACCAGACACCGGGCGGAGGTATTGTGATAAGCAGTTTTGACGGATTGATCAATTGGGCTCGTTCAAATTCTTTATGGCCACTCACATTTGCCACCAGTTGTTGTGGTATAGAAATGATGTCTACGGCCTCAGCAAAATATGATTTTTCCAGGTTCGGATTTGAAGTGGCCAGGGCTACGCCCCGGCAGGCAGATGTGATCATCATTGCCGGAACCATTGTCAATAAGATGGCGCCGGTTTTGAAACGGTTATACGACCAGATGGCGGATCCCAAATATGTGATTGCCATGGGTGCCTGTGCCATCAGCGGCGGACCTTTTTTTTACAATACCTATTCAGTCGTAAAAGGAGCCGATCATGTGATTCCGGTTGATGTATATATACCCGGTTGTCCGCCACGGCCGGAAGCCCTGTTGCATGCCCTGATCAGTTTACAGGAAAAAATAAAAAACGGACTAACCCGGGAACAGATCAGGACGGGATCAAACGTTTAGTGTAAACCAGCTGTATGACGAATGAAATCTTAAAAGAGAATATCATTGCCCGGGTTCCGGATGCTGTTTTTGACGAAACCGGTGAATGGTTACAGGTACTGGTGGATGAAAAAAACTGGCCCGCTCTGGCAGCCGATTTGAAAAACGGCGCGTTGCAGATGGATTATTTATTTTGTCTTACCTGTATCGACTGGAAAACACACCTGACCATGGTGTATCACCTGAGTTCAACAAAACATCGGCATACGGTTGTCATAAAAGCGAATCTGGACAGGGGCCGGCCTGAAATCGATTCCGTTTCAGCGATCTGGCGTACCGCCGAATTTCATGAAAGAGAAGTGTTTGAATTGTTTGGGGTGCAGTTCCGGAATCATCCTGATCTGCGAAAACTGATCCTCACCGATGATTTTGAAGGTTATCCCTTGCGGAAAGATTTTGAAGACCCTATCAACATGATTAAACTTTAGTCGGGAAATGTATACAGAGACCGAGATACTGAAAGATACAACAGCCACAGGCCCGGAAGGAGAACTCGTGATAAATATGGGTCCGCAGCACCCGGCTACGCATGGCGTCCTGCATCTGGTCATTACGCTGAATGGGGAAACCATCCGGAAAATCGAACCCCATCTGGGTTATATCCATCGTTCCATTGAGAAAATGTGCGAAAGTCTCAGCTACCGGCAATTCATATATGTGACCAGCCGGATGGATTATCTCTCCTCCCATATCAATAACCTCGGTTGCGCGCTTACAGTTGAAAAAGCTTTACAGGTAGAAGTGCCTCAGCGGGCAAAAGTGATCCGTACTATATTGTCTGAACTAACCCGGATCGCTTCCCATGAATTATGGATTGGTGCGATGGCGATGGATCTGGGTGCATTTACGCCCTTCTTTTATGCATTTCGGGAAAGAGAAATGATCACAGATATCATGGAAGAAACCTGTGGTGCCAGATTGACGATGAATTACATGGTTCCCGGTGGCGTGATGTACGATCTGCACCCGAATTTCCAGCAACATGTAAAAGATTTTATCAAACAGTTCAAACATAAGGTTACCGAATACGAAGACCTGGTTACCAATAATATCATTTTTCAGAACCGTACAAAAGGGGTTGGCCTGCTTTCTGCCGAAGATGCCATTTCATTTGGTTGTTCAGGCCCGGTAGCCAGGGCCAGCGG
>JAGWTX010000430.1 GCA_028875955.1 Bacteroidota bacterium
TGGCGCAGTTGTTCTACGGTAGTCAGTTTCTCTGCCGCGATACCATCGATCACAATGGTTTTGCCATTGAGCACCAGGGGCACTAAAAATTTATGATCTTTCATTTTCACCAGCATGCTACCATCCGGGGATTGAATTTTGATCCAGCATCCTTCCTTTTCGCATACCTGGTTAACTACGCCTTTGAGTTTAACCTCAAAACCGGTTTTGGTTTCTTTGGATTGCATGAGAGAGAACAGCTGATCAACCGTTATGGCATTCTCTGCCGTGGTGACCTGTCCAAAACTGGCACCGGATTCCGCCGGTACATTCGGGGGCTGGGCATGGCTGAAAAAAGCAACCATCAGCATCGTAAATAACATACAAATTTTTCGCATAGGGTAAGTTTTTCCAAAAATACAGATTCCCCTATTTTCCTCCTGAAAAGTTGAAGAGCGGCAAGGGATATTCAACAAAAAAGCCATCCGGTTGGATGGCTCTGTATAGCTTGCAAAAGTAAGATCAGCTGATTTTCTCAACCTGCATATAGCTGAGTTCCACGGGCGTTGAACGGCCGAAGATTTTTACGGTTACTTTCAGTTTCTTTTTCTCATCATTCACGTCTTCGATCACGCCATTGAAGTCGTTGAACGGACCTTCGATGATCTTGATGGTCTCACCCACGATAAAGGGTTCACTCATGGTAACGCCCTGGTCATTCATCTCATCCACCTTACCCAGCATCTTGTTCACTTCGCTTTTACGGAGAGAAATGATGTTTCCCTTGGATCCTTTACCATCTGTCAGGAAGTGCATCACATTGCTGATATTGCTGATATGCTGTACGATATCATCGTTCAGCTTTCCATCCAATACTTCCATCATCACATAACCGGGGAAATAGTTTTTTTCGCGCATCACTTTTTTCCCGTTCTGCACTTTGTATACCTTCTCCATCGGGAGGAAAATCTGTTTGATGATTTCCTGCCAGCCACTGCGAATAATATCCTTATCCAGGTACTCTTTCACTTTGCGTTCCTTACCACTCACCACACGAAGCACATACCATTTGGTATCCGCCTGGGGTTCCGCCGACTCAACACCGGGTGTTACGATTTCTGGTTCCATGCTGTTTTACTTAAATAATGAATAAATCAGCTTTAATAACTGGTTACTGGCGAAGTCCATGGCCCAAACCATGGCTGTAATGATCACGGTAGCTACCAATACGATAATGGTACTCTGCTGCAACTGAAACCAGTTGGGCCAGGTCACTTTCTCGGTCAGTTCCTGATAACTCTCTTTAAAATAGGTAGTGATCTTGTTCATGAGACAATTTGAAAATTTGAAAATTTGAAAATTTGAAATGCCTTCGTATCTAAAAACTTGATGTTTTATTGTCAAATTTTCAAATCGCCACACTTTCAAATTCACCTGCACGGGCACTAGGATTCGAACCCAGATCGAAGGTTTTGGAGACCTTAATACTAACCGTTGTACGATGCCCGTAGAAAGCTAAAAGCTATTCCGGAGGTCCGAAACAGCTTTTAGATGTATGTTACAAATGTAGTAAAAAACATTTGTTTAAAGCTAAAAGCCTTGTCTGCTTAAGCAGGGCTGGCTGACAGCTTATTTGATAATTTCAGTAACCTGACCGGCACCTACGGTACGTCCACCTTCGCGGATAGCGAATTTCAGACCTTTTTCCATAGCGATCGGCTGGATCAGTTTTACAGTTAAGCCGATGTTATCACCAGGCATCACCATTTCAGTACCTGCTGGCAAAGCACATTCACCGGTTACGTCAGTAGTACGGAAATAGAACTGAGGACGATACTTGTTGAAGAAAGGAGTATGACGACCACCTTCTTCCTTGCTCAGTACGTAAACCTCACCTTTGAATTCAGTATGTGGAGTGATCGAACCTGGTTTACAGATTACCATACCGCGACGGATATCTTTTTTCTCGATACCGCGTAACAGCAGACCTGCATTATCACCAGCCTGACCTTCATCCAGTAATTTCTTGAACATCTCAACACCGGTTACGGTAGAAGCCAGGGGCGCTTCCATCAGACCTACGATCTCAACAGCTTCACCCACTTTGATGATACCACGCTCAATACGACCGGTAGCAACGGTACCACGACCAGTGATAGAGAACACATCTTCCACAGACATCAGGAATGGCATATCGATAGGACGGGGAGGCAATGGAATGTAAGAATCCACCGCATCCATCAGTTCGTCGATTTTGGCAACCCATTTTGGATCTTCAGCCAAAGCACCTGTAGCAGAACCCTGGATGATAGGTGTGTTATCACCGTCGAAACCATAAGAAGTCAGCAGTTCACGAACTTCCATTTCAACCAGTTCCAGCAATTCAGGATCGTCAACCAGGTCAACTTTATTCATGAAAACAACAATACGTGGAACGCCTACCTGGCGGGCCAGCAGAATGTGTTCTTTGGTTTGAGGCATAGGACCATCTGTAGCAGCCACAACTAAAATTGCACCATCCATCTGGGCAGCACCGGTAATCATATTCTTCACATAGTCGGCGTGACCTGGACAGTCAACGTGCGCATAGTGACGGTTAGCAGTCTGATACTCAACGTGAGCCGTATTAATGGTGATACCACGCTCCTTCTCTTCAGGGGCACCATCAATTTCATCATATTTTTTGGCAACATTACCCATTCCTCTTTTTGACAAGATCATGGTAATCGCTGCGGTTAAAGTAGTTTTACCATGGTCAACGTGACCAATGGTGCCTACGTTTACGTGAGGTTTTTCCCTCTTAAAGGTCTCTTTTGCCATTTTTATCGGTTTTTAGTTGTGTTTTTAAAATTATAGGTCATCTGACCAGGTTTACAATACTGCTTTATTCCTTTACCAGGAAATCTCTCACTTTTCATTTTCCAAAGAGCCGTTAGTGAGAATCGAACTCACGACCTTCCCGCCATACGGCGGGATGCTCTACCCGAGAGCGCATCGAAATGCCGATTCTCTCA
>JAGWTX010000431.1 GCA_028875955.1 Bacteroidota bacterium
AGGGGGTATAAAATGCATCATCCAGTCCGGGTGCCTGGGCAACCGCAAAAACTTCCTCTGGAAATGATTTGGCCACTTCCAGCATGATGGGTAGTTTTTTGGCTATTTCCTGTTTCCGGCTACCGGGGAGTAAGGCGATGGGGCGAAGGTCTGTGGTCTGTAGTTTATGGTCTGTAGTTAGGTAAGTAAATAATTCCGGTTTATTTGGTTGTTTTGTTTTTTCTTCAATCACCTCAATTAACGGGTGGCCTACATAGGTTACGTCCCAGTTCCAGTTGTTTTTGTAATAGGCTTTTTCAAAGGGGAGGATGCAGAGCATCTGGTCGATGCTTTGTTTCATTTTCTTAACCCGGTTCGCTTTCCAGGCCCATACCTGCGGGGATATGTAATAGGCGATCCGGAACCCCTTTGATTTACCCCATTCGGCAATCCGGAGATTGAAGCCGGGGTAATCAATCAATACCAATACATCGGGTTGGTACTTCAGAATGTCTTCCTTGCAGAATTTGATGTTTTGAAATATGGTAGGCAGGTTTTTGACCACTTCCGCAAAACCCATAAAAGCCAGGTCGCGGTAATGTTTTACCAAAGTGGCGCCGGCAGCCTGCATCAGGTCGCCACCCCAGCAACGGATCTCCGCACCGGGATCCTGCTGGTGCAGGGCTTTGATCAGATTGCTGCCGTGCAGGTCTCCACTGGCTTCTCCGGAAATGATATAATACTTCATAGTCAGGCCAGGGGCCCTGGTGATTTTGTCTGCAAAATACCGTTTTCAGGTGGTTTTCCCTGTCCGGTCGCCCAGGCGATTATTAACTAAAAAAATAGTTTTGAAACTAAATAATTAGTTATTATATTTGATATTGTAATTACCCCTAATTTATGAAAACGATGAAACCCCTGACCAAGGCCGAAGAGCAGATCATGCAAAGCATCTGGAAGCTGGAAGAAGCTTTCCTGAAAGACATTATTGAAGCACAACCGGAACCCAGGCCCCATTCCAATACCATTGCCACGATTGTAAAGATCCTGGTGGATAAGGGCTTTGTAGGCGTAACACCGATCGGCAGGGTGCACCAGTACTATCCCCTGGTATCCAAAGCGGAATATTCCTCGAGTACCATCCGGAACCTGGTGGAAGGTTATTTTGAAGGATCCTTCCGGGATGCCGTATCCTTTATGGTCAAACAAAAAGACATCAGCGTAAAGGAATTGGAAATGCTTTTACAACAGATCAAACACAACAAAAAATAATTGCCATGTTACCAATCGTCTATTATTTTTTACAGGTAATACTCTGTAGCGGGATCATGATGGGCTATTACTGGCTGGTATTACGCAACAAGCGTTTTCACCAGTACAACCGGTTTTACCTGCTGGGGGTGGCATTGCTTTCCTGGATCGTACCGCTGATCAAGATCAGCTGGGGCCATGCTACGGCTGACAATGATCCGCAGATGATCCGTTTCTTGTCGGTGGTGGCAGATAACAATTCCGAGATTGAATCCTCCTTTATCCATAAAGGATTCATGGTGAACTGGACCATGCTTGCGTCCATTCTTTATATCACGGTATCCCTCTTACTGCTGGCAGGCATGATCCGTGCCTTTGTCAGGATCTACCAGCTGTTAAAAGTGCATTCCTGTAAATCCATGGGTGATATCTACCTGATCCTGACTCAGGCCAAGGGTACGCCGTTTTCTTTTTTCCGGTATATTTTCTGGAATGAAGAAATCGATATCCGGAGCGAAGCGGGCAAACAGATCATGGCGCATGAACTGACCCATGTAAGGCAGAAACATAGTTTTGACAAGATTTTTATGCAGGTGGTTTTGATTATCGGCTGGTTGAATCCTTTTTTCTGGCTGATGAAAAAGGAGATGGAAATGATTCACGAGTTTATCGCCGATCACAAAGCGGTGGAGAACGGGGATGCCGCCACACTGGCCCAGATGATCCTTTCAGCGGCTTATCCCAGACAACAGTTTGCCATGACCCATCCCTTCTTTTTTTCACCCATCAAAAGAAGATTGCGGATGCTGAGCAACCAGCATCGTCCCCAATTCAGCTATCTACGCCGGTTGGTGGTATTGCCCTTATTGGCCGTGGTGGTGGTATTGTTTGCTTTCCGGAAAAAAGAAGACAGGATGAACGCCACCATTTCTGTGGGTTCGGTGGTTCAGAATGTAGTGAGCGATGTGATCCGGGTGGGTGATGAAAACAACCCCCATGCCATCAGCGTTTTTAATGAAGCCAGGCTGGACAGGAATTATACCGTATTGATCGATGCAGGACATGGTGGATCCGACAAAGGCGTGATCGGTGAAGATGGCACGGATGAATCGGTACTGAATCTCCAATTGGCCAACCAGATCGCTGCGCTGAATCAAAACAAAAATATCCGGATCGTCCTGACCCGGTCCGGTGATATCAACCAGGATTGGACCGCCAAAGAAAACCTGATCAGTCAGAAGGAACCCGATCTGATCCTATCCCTGCATGTGGGCAGTTCCAGCCCCTTACAAGTGCTTTCCGGTATGGAATTATTCATACCCGGCGATTTGCATGCAGACAATTACAAGGGAAGTGTAGCCCTGGCGAATTACCTGTCCAAAAATTTACAGCCTTTCCAGGGAACCCTGCCTGCGATAAAAAGAAGAACGCTGAAGGATATAAAAATACTGTCTGAAGTAAATGTACCCTCCGTGCTGCTGTCAACAGGTTTTATCAACAATCCCGATGAACGGGACCGATTAAAAAATCCGCAATACCAGCAGCAACTGGCATTGTCCGTTTTGCAGGGTATCAATGATTACCTGAGTAAACCTGCCCAGACCCGTTTGAATCTGCAAAGGATGGGGATGGATACGATCATCCTGAAAAAAGAAGGTTCAGAAAACGTGATCAAATTAAATTATACACCGGAAAAATCAGACCTGGGCAAGGCACTGATAGTACTGGATGGGAACGTGATCAATGAAGAGATCATGCATTT
>JAGWTX010000432.1 GCA_028875955.1 Bacteroidota bacterium
TGGCTTTACTGAAATCCCTGCCCAAAGAAGTAAAGGAACAACAGGTAAGGGCCGCATTATACCATGTGATCAAAAGACAACTCGAGGCACCGAATACCTATGATGCCAAAGGCTGGTTACAGATCGGTGTTTACGGTCATCAGCCTGCGATGGGTGATTCTTATATTTCAACCGGTAGTGTGTATTTGTGTGCGCAGGCATTTCTTATGCTGGGTCTGCCACCCACCGACTCCTTCTGGATGGGTAAGGATGCGGACTGGACAACCAGGAAAGTATGGAAGGGACTGGAAGCCCCGGTTGATCATGCAATAGAAAATTAAAAAACCGTGCCTCTGTGTCTCTGTGTGAAAAATAAATGCACACGGAGACACAGAGGCACGGTTGGAATATTGGTTAAACATATTTTGTCACACCCGGAACAGCAACCGGATAATAACCATCCGCATTTGGTAATACGGGTGGCAATGCATCCCAGTCGTACACTTTTGGATGCAGGTCCAGTCCTGAATTGATGGCTTTATCCCACTCGATAATTTGACCGCTATAGGTAGCCATTCTGCCCAATATGGATGTCATGGTGCTTTTCGCGCCGTTTTCTGCATCTGCAAATTTGTATTCCCCTTTGGCAATGGCCGCAAAGAGTTCCTCATGTTCCACCTGATAGGGATTGGGTGCGTTTTTCTTGTCGAACTGATAGATCACATTCCCCTTGTGATCAGTGATATTGGCAGCATTACAATGGATTTTTCCCTTTGTCCCAATCAGTAATTCATCCACCCTGCTCATGGTTCCGGGAATATGGCGACACTGGCTGTTGAGAATGCTGCCATCCGCATATTGGAATTCTACATAATGGTGGTCAAAGATTTCCCCATTATCCTTCCCCTTTCGAACTTCCCTTCCACCCATTCCCTGCGCTTTTACAGGATATCCTTCTTTGAACCAGTTGATCACATCCAGGTTATGGATATGCTGTTCGGTAATATGATCGCCACAGAGCCATACAAAATAATACCAGTTACGCATCTGGTATTCCATTTCAGTCTGGCTGTATTTGCGTGGACGAACCCAAACCCCATCATTGTTCCACCAGGCCTGGGCAGATGTGATGTCGCCGATCATATCCTTTCTTTTGAACAACTCCCGATAGGAATTCTGGTAATGTCTTTGTAAACCCACCACCACATTCAATTTCTTCTCCTTGGCAATGGCAGCTGTGGCCAATACCCTTTGTACGCCTGCCGGATCCGTAGCTACCGGCTTTTCCATAAAAACATGTTTGTTTTGTTTGATGGCTTCTTCAAAATGAATGGGTCGGAAACCGGGTGGTGTGGCCAGTATCACCACATCAGCCAGGGGAATCACTTTTTCATACGCATCAAAACCGGTAAATCTTCTTTCAGCAGGAACATCAATGATTTTTTTGGCCACATCCGCTCCCAGCGTATTGCTGATCTCATTTACCAGGTTGGTGTGACATTTATCCAGGTTATCCCTGAATGCATCTGCCATGGCTACCAGTTTTACATTCTGTTTACTCAGTAATGCCTGGGTGGCGGCACCGGTACCCCGGCCACCACAACCGATCAATACAATCTTGATTGTATCATCAGATCCTGCAAAATAATTGGCGCGGGACAATAACGGGGCGGTCAGTAAACCTCCTGCCAGTAACCCGGTTTGTTTTACAAAATCTCTTCTTGATTTGTTAGGGGAAGCATCGTTTAGCATACAAGCTGATTTTAGGATTATAGATTGAGATAAGTTTGAAAAAATTTTTCGGCTTCTTCTTTTGTTACTGCCTTTGCAGGTCTGAGTAAACGAAAACCAACAGAACGGGCTTCTGTCAGCCACCACCTGCTCTTGGGAATCTGCGGATCGCGCAGATTCCAGGCGGGTACCGAATGGATTCGCTTGGCCACCCTCAGGTCAATGGCCTTATCTGTAAATCCGCCGCCCCGCAATGATTTCGGGTACATCAGCGTATTCGGATCCGCCATGGGATCCTTATCCTTCATGTCGGCATAGGCATCTGCCCGGTAATGATCCAGCGTCCATTCCATCACATTCCCCAGCATATCGTACAATCCCCATGCATTGGGTAATTTCTGACCGGTCTTATGATATTTGTCATCACTGTTCTTTTCATACCAGGCATATTTGTCCAGTTGGCTGCTGTCATCTCCGAAATAATAACGGGTACTGGTTCCCGCCCGGCAGGCATATTCCCATTCGGCTTCAGTAGGCAACCGATAGAAGACACCCGTTTTTTGATATAACCAACGGCAAAACATCAGTGCCGTTCTTTGCGACATGCTGTTGGCAGGGTAACCGCCTGATTTACCCATGCCCTCACTGAAATCAATGTATTGCGGACTGGGTCTGGTGATCGCATCGACATCTGAATTCAGGCTTGTATTCTCATCTTTCAGAAAGATATCCAGCTGATCGCGGGTTACTTCGTAAGTGCCCATCCAGAAAGCGGAGATTTCAATTGTTTTTTGAGGAGCTTCATCCGTTTCATGACCTTGTTCCTGCAGTGAACTGCCCATGCGAAAATTACCCGCTTTGATGGGAACAAATGAAATCGTTAAAGCAGATCCCGGGATTTTTTGTTCGTATTTTTCAAAAACACCGGGATTTGTTTGTGTGTACGCAAAACCGGATAAAAATGTAAGGAACAGCAGGGATATTCTGGCTTTCAATGGCAATAGTTTTGGGACAATCAAGTTAAGGAATAATCAAACAGACCGTATAAAAAATTTATGCAAAGCGGTAGGGTAAGTGCAAAGTGATGGATACGTGGATCGCTGACTGGTTATTTTTTCCAGTATACCGAAAA
This sequence comes from Bacteroidota bacterium, assembly GCA_028875955.1. Classification (GTDB taxonomy): domain Bacteria; phylum Bacteroidota; class Bacteroidia; order Chitinophagales; family Chitinophagaceae; genus Sediminibacterium. Next base: position 2,843 of record JAGWTX010000432.1, read on the forward strand.
ATCCGGAGTCTGGTAGGATACGATCCTGCCCTTTTCTATTTCGGTGATCAGCAGGGATGCATGCAGCGACTCTGCCAGTTTTTTTGCCGCGGATATGGGTAAGATGCTGGCGGCAGTTGCCAGCCAGTCGGCAGTTGT
>JAGWTX010000433.1 GCA_028875955.1 Bacteroidota bacterium
AAATACGATTTTTCCGCACCCTTTGCTTCCGGATCCGCACAGTATAATATCATGCTGGTTACACCCTGCAGTATGGGAACCCTGGGCCGGATCGCAAATGGCATCAGTGATGATCTGGTAACCCGGGCAGCAGATGTGGTGCTGAAAGAGCGGCGTAAACTGATCTTACTGGTCAGGGATATGCCATACAGCCTGATCCATATCCGTAACATGGAATCGGTTACCCTGGCCGGCGGAATCATCTGCCCGGCAAATCCCAGCTTCTACAGCCTTCCCAAATCGATTGAAGAAGTGGCCGCAACCGTTGTAGACAGGGCCCTCGATCTGGCCGGTCTGAACAGTAAAAGCTTCCGTTGGGGACAATAAATCCCTCAGTCGGGAATCAGCCTATTGCCGGTTGCTGAATCTTCGTAAGACATCTTGCTTCATTGCCTTTCACATTTGTTTAAAATACTGGCTGACAATAAATGGGTCCATACCTTCCTGAAAAGCAAAAGCCCCGCTGTCGCGGGGCTTTCTATGTGAACTGTACTTACTTTATACTTTGGCCTCTGACCCTTCGCCCACTTTTTTCTGGAAACTGAAAACCAGTTTGCCTGATTCCTTATCCAGGTCTGCTATCAACAGATCGCCATCCTTTATATTGAAATTCAGGATTTCTTCTGCCAATGGATCTTCCAGGTATTTCTGAATGGCCCTGTGCAGGGGTCTGGCACCAAACTGTACATCATATCCTTTTTCAGCGATAAACTCCTTCGCCTCCAACGTCAGCTCCAGTGATAAACCCAGGTTCAGCAAGCGTTTGGATACGCCTTTCATCAGTATATCAATGATATTGAAAATATTCTCCTTGGTCAAAGAGTTAAATACCACAACATCATCAATCCTGTTAAGGAATTCCGGTGAGAAAGTACGTTTCAGCGCTTTTTCAATTACGGCCTTGTTATTCTCCTCGGCATTCTGCATCCGGGTGGCTGTGGCAAACCCGACACCGTCACCAAACTCTTTTAACTGACGCACGCCAATATTCGAAGTCATGATGATCATAGTATTTTTGAAATCCACTTTACGGCCAAGACCATCCGTCAACTGTCCGTCGTCAAGCACCTGTAAAAGGATATTGTAGATATCCGGATGGGCTTTTTCAATCTCATCCAGCAGAATGACACAATAGGGTTTGCGGCGTACTTTTTCGGTTAACTGTCCACCTTCTTCATAACCCACATATCCGGGAGGTGCCCCGATCAAACGGCTCACGGTAAATTTCTCCATGTATTCGCTCATGTCTATGCGGATCAGCGAATCCTCTGAATCAAACATATATCTGGCAAGTGCCCGGGCCAATTCTGTTTTACCTACACCGGTAGGTCCCAGGAAAATAAAGGTTCCGATTGGTTTTTTGGGGTCCTTCAAACCTACCCGGTTACGCTGAATGGCTTTTACCACTTTTTGAATGGCATCATCCTGTCCCACCACCATATCCTTCATATCCTCGCTCATCCTGCGCAGTTTCTCTGTTTCCGCCTGTACCATTCTTTTCACCGGAATACCCGTCATCATACTCACCACTTCCGCAATATTCTCCTCTGTGATCGGGTAACGTTTGTGTTTACTTTCCTCTTCCCACTGGTTTTTTGCCTTTTCGAGTTCCTCACCCAGTCTTTTTTCGGTATCCCGCAAGGAAGCCGCTTCCTCAAAACGCTGGCTTTTCACCACCTTGTTCTTTTCATTCTTAACATCCTCGATTTTCTTTTCCAGCTCTACAATATCTTCCGGCACATTGATGTTTTTCAAATGAACACGCGCACCCACTTCATCCAATACATCAATGGCTTTATCAGGCAATAACCGGTCGGTCATATAACGGTCACTCAATTTCACACAGGCATCGATGGCATCATCCCCATAAATGACATTATGAAAATCCTCGTATTTGGATTTGATATTGTTCAGGATCAATATGGTTTCTTCTACGCTGGGTGGTTCGATCAGCACTTTCTGGAAACGACGGTCAAGCGCCCCGTCTTTTTCTATGTACATCCGGTACTCATCCAGGGTAGAGGCACCGATACACTGGAGTTCACCCCTGGCAAGAGCTGGTTTGAATATGTTGGATGCATCCAAAGAACCGCTGGCTCCGCCAGCACCTACGATGGTATGGATCTCGTCAATAAAAAGAATCACATCCCGGTTTTTCTCCAGCTCATTCATGATGGCTTTCATCCTTTCTTCAAACTGCCCCCGGTATTTGGTTCCGGCAACCAATGCGGCCAGGTCAAGCGAAATCACCCGCTTATCAAACAATACCCTGCTCACTTTTCTTTGAACGATGCGTAAAGCCAGGCCTTCCACGATGGCGGTCTTACCCACACCCGGTTCACCGATTAAGATCGGGTTGTTCTTTTTACGGCGGCTCAGGATCTGGCTCACCCTTTCAATCTCTTCTTCCCTGCCCACAATGGGGTCCAGCGTACCCGACTCGGCGAGTTTCGTGATATCCCTTCCGAAATTATCCAGAACAGGGGTTTTGCTTTTTGCAGCACCTGCCTGTTTCCCTGATTTCTGTTGCTGATAGCCCGCACCTCTTTTTTCCTCTTCAAATTCATCATTCTCCTCATCTGAGAACTCACTGCGGGGAGGGGGCGGATTGGTGGTGCCAACCATACCCAGTTCATTGCGGAACAGATCGTAGTCAACATCAAACTGATTCAGGATCTGTGTGGCGATGTTTTCCTTGTTTTTCAGGATACTCAACATCAGGTGTTCCGTTTCCACCAGTGGGCTTTTCAATGCCTTAGCTTCCAGAACGGTTACCCGGATCACTTTTTCTGCCTGTTTGGTCAAGGGCAAACTGTTGATATTGGCAATGTTTTTACCTGTCTTGTCCTTTACGGCAAGCTCTACCTCTTTTCTTAATTCATATAGGTCAACATTGAGTTGCTTCAATACTTTAATGGCCGTATTATCCCCATC
>JAGWTX010000434.1 GCA_028875955.1 Bacteroidota bacterium
ATAGCTAATTTGTAGCGTGACTGGACATGAGAAAGTCCCTTTCAGCATTCTGTTAACCTGTTTACTTATCCGGATCAATTCTGCAACCTTGCATTTGTTTTAATCCATAGCTATACATACAAAAAACCATGTATGTGGCATACATGGTTCCTGTTTTCAATACGTTTCGGATGAGGTGTATTTAAAGATAGTCCTGCAATTCTTTTTGCTTTTCCGGCGACAGGTCGAACCGGTTTTTATAGGCGGCTTTGAAAAAGGCTTCGGCATTGTAATTCTTTCCCAGGTCGCGCATCATTTTTCCAATCCAGAAAAGTTCAAGCGCTTCCAGTGGTTTGCCGGAAACATGGGCTTTATATACCTGCATCGCTTCCGCATCCTTTCCGGATTTGTGCAAGGCCCATACCAGCCAGGTATAGGTCTGGGGGGTAGCACGGTTATGGATCTCATCCCTGGCCAATTCCAGCGCTTTTTCGGGGTTATGCAGGATACCGGTATACAATTCGATCTGGTATTTATGATACATGCCACCATAATGGCTGTTCTGTGTTTTCTCCACATAAGTTCTTGCATATTGTTTCTGTAATGCCGTATCCCCTTTTTGCTCTGCCACCCATTCAATAAAATAATAGGGATCGGGTAAGGCATTTTTGGCAGCGATAAACCGGAAAATCCGTTCGGCTGCAGCCGGATTGTCATCATTCATCAGGGCTATTTTGCCCAGCCCGAGCAGGCTATGGTAATCAGCTGCGTTTTTTTGTAAGTTATCCCTGTACAAAACGGCGGCCTTTGCCAGACTGCCTTCGTGCATATACAGATCCCCCAGGTTGGAGTTGGCGGTTTGTAACAGATAACTGCTATTCCCCGACCAATTGGCAGCCTGCTTCATATAATAGATGGCGCTATCGGTTTCACCCTGCAAATGCATCCATTTTGATAAACGGAAGAAATATCCGTATTCGTTCGTGGCTGCACAGTTTTTCAATGCCTGGCCAGCCAGGGTATAGGAACCCAGTTCAAAACGGGTATCAAAGGACATCAGGGTGCTGGTATATTTTTCACTGCCAATGGAAAGTGCTTTCTGAACAAAATTGTCGGCCTCCTTGAAACGGTGCCGGGTTATGTCAAGCGCCGCCTTTGACCGCCAGGTTCCGGCATCCTCCCCATGGTTGATGTCGTTCAGCAGATTGGTGATCGAATCGGCAGTCAGCAAGTCCTGGATATCTCCATACAAATGAAACCGCTGAACCAGATCTCCGGAATAGCGGGAAAGGGCGGTATAACTGCCCGGTTCGCCCGCTAAACGGGTTTTCCAGAAAGCCAGGTCCTGGCTGATCATTTTTTCAAATGCAGATGGTTGGTAATGGGTAAGCAGGCTATCGGTAAAACGGGTATCTACCAGGGGGCCGGTTGTTTCCCTGCAGCCGGTAAAAGCCAGTGAAAGGGTAAATAAGGTTACAATCAAGGTTTTCATGGTTGTTTTTCCCTATCTACGAAAAGCAAGGACCAAAAGATTGGTATAACAGACCGGTCTGGTATACCCGGATATGAAATTTTGGCACGGGACTATCCGAAACTTAGTTCATCTTTGCCCCTTTTCTGACAGTCTGTGCCATACCCGGAAGCTTTGGGAAGGGTTTCTGAAAATTTGACCTGAAACGGGGGGCTGGCACAATAATCGCTGACTGGCAGTATATTATTCACTCAATCAATTAAAAACCTATAACGTATGGCAAAAAAACTCAACGTTACTCCTCTGCACGACAGAGTAATTGTTAAGCCTGCCGCTGCTGAAGAAAAAACTGCAGGCGGAATCATTATCCCGGACACTGCAAAAGAAAAACCCCAACGTGGTACCATCGTAGCTGCCGGTGTGGGTAAAAAAGATGAGCCCGTAACCGTAAAAGTGGGTGATACCGTATTGTATGGCAAATATGCCGGTACGGAGATCCAGATCGAAGGACAGGATCTTCTGATCATGAGAGAAAGCGATATCCTCGCTATCGTTTAATCGACAATATCGGGATAGACACAATACCTGATCCCTGATTGGCTTATTGTATCATTTCAATTTTTCAAATTCTCAAATTTTCAAAACAGCACATATGTCAAAACAAATTTTCTTCGATATCGAAGCAAGAAATAAAATGAAAAAAGGCGTTGACACCCTTGCCAACGCAGTGAAAGTAACCCTCGGACCCAAAGGCCGTAACGTGGTTATTGAAAAGAAATTTGGCGCTCCCCAGGTAACCAAGGATGGTGTAACCGTAGCCAAAGAGATTGAACTGGAAGACCCTATTGAAAACATGGGTGCCCAGATGGTGAAGGAAGTTGCTTCCAAAACCGCAGACATTGCCGGTGACGGTACTACAACAGCCACTGTGCTGGCACAAAGCATTATCAGCGAAGGTTTAAAGAACGTAGCTGCCGGTGCCAATCCAATGGATCTGAAAAGAGGTATCGATAAAGCCGTTGCCAAAGTGATCGAAAGCCTGAAATCTCAGTCTCAGACCGTTGGTAATGACACGAAAAAAATCGAGCAGGTGGCCACCATTTCTGCCAATAGCGACAGCGAAATCGGTAAACTGATCGCCACTGCCATGACAAAAGTGGGCAAGGAAGGTGTTATCACAGTTGAAGAAGCCAAAGGAACCGACACAACTGTAGATGTTGTGGAAGGTATGCAGTTTGACCGTGGTTACATTTCTCCTTATTTCGTTACCAACAGCGAAAAAATGGAAGTGGAACTGCAGAATCCCTATATCCTGATCTACGATAAGAAGATCAGCGCCATGAAAGATATCCTGCATATCCTGGAGAAAGTAGCTCAGAGTGGTCGTCCGCTGATGATCATTGCTGAAGACCTGGAAGGTGAAGCACTGGCAACACTGGTGGTAAACAAATTGCGTGGCACCCTGAAAGTGGCTGCTGTAAAAGCACCTGGCTTTGGTGACCGCAGAAAAGAAATGCTGA
>JAGWTX010000435.1 GCA_028875955.1 Bacteroidota bacterium
TTATTCAGGTATTGAAATTTTAAAACAGATCAAGGAAAATGTTCCGCAGACGCCCGTACTCATGCTGAGTATGCATGCACCCGAACAATATGCGGTACGTTCCCTGAAAGCGGGTGCTTCCGGCTATCTCACAAAAGAAAGCGCTCCCTATGAGCTGGTAAAAGCGGTTCAGCAGATCTTAAGCGGACGGAAATATATCACCAGCGAAGTTGCCGAAGTGCTGGCAGGATCCATAGAACAAAACAATACGCAAGCTCCGCATGAACACCTTTCAGATCGGGAATTCGAGGTTTTCAAAATGATCGTTTCCGGTAAAAGCATTTCTGCCATCGGGGAGATCCTTTCCCTGAATGTGAATACCATCAGTACCTACCGCTCCAGGATTATGGAAAAAATGCATTTACAGAATAATGCGGATCTTGTAAAATATGCGATTATGAATAACATCATTTAATAAAATGTAGTTTTATTACTACACAAGTCTTCGTGTTTCTCTATAAGTGGTTGTTTCTTTTTTTGTTTTCTTTGTCTTGTTCTTACAAAACCTTTCCCCATATCCTTTTGTAGCAACCTTTCTATCCCCTGAAGTAACCACATCTATCGATTGCCTGGCATTAGCCTGATTATATTTACTCCTAGAAAAACCTGGAACAGGAAACTGTAAAGCTTTGATATGGTATTATCAAAGCTTTCTTTTTATATACCTCTTCTCCGTTTCCGTATTTCATGAAAGCATCCCTGAAATCAGGAAGGGGATGGGTAGTGCATAACCTACATTACCTCTGCCGTAAACCTGCAAAAGCTTTGTGATATCTCCGACAAACTAATTTATCATGCACCGATAACTTCGGGTTAGAATATAGTTTATGATGAATAGCGGATTAAAAGTATTGCTGATCGATGATACGGTATTGATTTTACAAAGGCTTCAGTCCATGTTATCCGGGCTGCCCGAAATTTCCAACATGGAATTGGCCACCAGTGCTGAAGAGGCATTGATCATCATGGAATACTTTAAACCGGATATACTGGTACTGGATATCAACATGCCCGGAATGGGTGGTATTGAAATGCTCCGCAAAGTAACAGGGGAGCAAAGTTCCAAACCCGTGATTATCATGCTAACGAACAATACATTTGCCGGGTACAGGGATGAATGCATGCGTTTGGGTGCTGATTATTTTCTGGACAAATCCCGTGAGTTTATACATATCCCCGACATCGTACAACAACTCCGACAAAACAAAATGTCTGTTCTGGCCTGACCCTTTCTCAGATTCCCAATACCTGTTTTAATTTCAGATACCCGGTTTTGCTGACGGGTAGTTTCACGCCAATACTCAGTATGGCTAAGTGATTTTCCTTTTCATAGGGATCTATTCTTGTGATCAACTGGATATTGATGATATAGGATCTGTGTATCCGGATAAAGTTTTGGGTTTCCAGCGTCTCTTCAAAATAACCCATGGTTTTGTTTTTAAGATAAACCCCTTCCGCCGTATGGATCTTTACATAATCATCAGCGGCTTCGAGGTAACGGATCTGACTGGTGGGTATGATCTTTATCCGGCCATTGTCTTTTACCACAACCCTTGTCTGCTGACTGGGTACCAATCCGGGTGTATTGATCAGTTTTTGGGTCTCTTCCTTTGTATCGGGTTTGTTCTGCTGCAACCATTTCTGCAGGGCTTTGTCAAATCTTTCCCTGCTGAAGGGTTTTAACAGATAGTCTATCGCCTGCGATTCAAAAGCCTTCATCGCATATTCCTCAAATGCAGTTGTGAAAATGATCGCAGGGGGCTGGTCGATCAGTTCCAGCATTTCAAAACCATTGATCTTGGGCATTTGAATATCCAGGAAAACCAGATCGGGCTGGTGTTGCTGGATGGCTTTGATGCCTTCAAACCCATCATTGCATTCCTGGACAATTTCAATTTCAGGATAGGAGAGCAGGTATTCCCTTACGATGGTTCTTGCCAGTTGTTCATCATCTATCAGTATCGCTTTCATCAATTGGTTTGTGTTTGATGGATTGAAATGGATTCAGATCCGGGTTAGATTCATTTGTTTTGGATGAGTTGGGGAATCCGTAACCGGGTGGTAAACAAACCATCGGTTCCGGATGTGCTGATAAGATCATTCCTTGCAAACAATAAATATAATCTTCGCTGAATGGATGCCAGGCCAAACCCGGTTCCTTTCGTGGCCATGGCGGTTTCCTCATCATAGGGGTTACTGATCGTGATTTCCAGCTGCTGTTGGATCAGTTTTGCATGGATGCCAATCATCACTTCTCCGGTCGTGTCGTATAAGCCAAATTTTATCGCATTTTCAACAATCGGCTGTAACAAGAGGGCGGGTATGAAAAATTGCCGGGTCTCATCCGCAATCGATATATCGGTTGTAAGCCTTAGACCGAAACGCACTTTTTCAATGTCAAGGTAAAGTTCCAGGTGCCGCAATTCTTCTTCCAGGGTTACCCATTGGTTGTCCTCTTTTTTTAAAGTGCCGCGTAAAAAATCAGACAGCTGCTGAATCATATGCCTGGCTTTTTCAGGTTGAGATCCCGCCAGCGCGCTGATGGAATTCAGACTATTGAACAAAAAATGCGGTTGTAACTGTTGTCTGAGCTTTAACAATTCTGCATCCTTGGTCAATTGCTCCGCCTGTTCTTTTCTTTTGGATATTTCCTGTTGTTCCAGGAGTGTGTACCAGAGCAAACTGATTACTGCCATACACCCGATCATAAGAAACCCGATCACAAATCGGATAAACAGGGAATTATCGATCAGCAATTGGTAATCCGCCGAATGGGTAAAAATGTGTTTGAGTATTGTTTTTACCAGCCAAAGCCAAATGCCACTGATCACCGTACTCATAAAAAGGATATACCAATACCTTTCCTTTTGCGGCAGATAATATTTCATGTTGTTTACGATCAGCAAACAACCTGCAGCCAGCAG
>JAGWTX010000436.1 GCA_028875955.1 Bacteroidota bacterium
GAATTTTTGAAGCCAATGCATAATTTGTTTTCCAGATGCCGCCTTGAATAAGTTCTGTTTTAGGGGCATTGCTGGGTTGGTTATCATCATTCAATACCCGGTAAAAACTGGCGTCCTTATAATAACCCCTGTCTACAAATGATAAAAAAGCAGCTACGGTTTTGGGTGCTTTCTGCGGGTATAACTCCAACTCGATGTCTCCTTTTACTGTTTTGATCAGAACATGCGGCGTCTGGCTGCTGTTGTTTGTACAGCCCATCTGTAAAACAATCAAGAGTAAAACCAGTATCCCGCTTTTTTTCATAACCGTTGTTTGTTCTCTTTCTCAGGGAATCACTTCAAATAAAAAGAATTGTGTTTTTTCAAATGCAGAGAAATTATTGTCTGCAACCAGTATCAGGGTTTTGTGTCCATTGGGTAAATCCGGTCCAAATGTCATTCCTTCCAGGTTATCAACATAGGTTCCCAGAGAATCCAGATTGAGTAATAATTTTTTGGTGGCCGGTTTCTGCGGCGGATTTTTACGCAGAGATGCGATATCGCTGATATCGGATGCATGGCGCAGATCCGTGAGAAATAATTTTATGGTACAGGGTAATCTTCCTGTTGAAAACGACCTTTCCATCACAATCAGTTGCTGGTTACCGTAGGCAAGTATATCAGGCACCCCGTTGATCTTAAAAGCGTTCTCCGGATTGGCCGGATAAGCTACCGGATCCAGGTGGTAGGCATATTGCGCTGTATTCTTTTTCCCGTTTACCGAATATCGATAGATACGAATCCAGGCATCATTGGGTGTTGTTTCCGCCCTTGGTCCGTCTTCATACAAAGGTTCTTCAACATTTACATAAAGCGTTTTGAAATTATCGGCAAAACTCAATCCCTCCAGTACGCCGTTCTGCCTGGGACCCTTCTCAATAGCCTGCATGTGCAAATTGGCGGGCAGGGGAAAACTGTCCAGGTATTTCCCTTCCGGCGATATTTCGGTGATGGCGGGATTTTCAAGGATTGTTTTTCCGGGCTGGACGATTCTTTCCCCCTCGCTGCTCCAAACCATTCTCTTCAAAACCGGATTGTAACGGATCGCTTCCGGATCCGGTGTATGTGCGGGATCCTGAACCGAATTGGGATAGGGTTTTCCCGAAGATTGTAAAAGCGTGGTAACCTTTATCAGTGAAACACTATCCAGTCCTCCTTCCTGAAAATAAATCCTTGCGGTATAAAAACGGGCAGGCTGGATGGCAGAACGATCATCTGAAATCAGGTAATAACAATTGTTTTCCCTGTCATAATCAATGCCCGATAAACCACCAACCGTTGTTCCCTGAAAGGAAAGATTATGGGGTAGTTCATATTTTCCCAGCCATTTGAGCGAATGGATCGATTCTGTGTTTTCGGTATGGCCGATTCTGCGGGATGAATGACAGGAAACAAAAGAAAGAAATAAGAATGCGACGAATACTTGCTTTTTCACAGTTCAGAATTTGTCGGCAAATTAGCAAAGATCGGATATAACCAGGCCCCGTCTCCCACCTATTCTCTGATTATTTTTCTTTCCTTTTTTTATTGGAAAACAACCAGGGTAATAACCGGGGTTCTGCAAAAGCATCATCCCAGCTGTTATGACCATCTTTGGGATATTCAGTATAGGTAACCGTTGTCACCCCCCTTGTCATCAATGCCGCATACAGTTCCCTGTCATACATCGGTGAAACCGTTTCATCCAGGGCACCATGAAATATCCATAAGGGTACGTTTCTTGCCCTTTCCAGAAAACGGGGGATGTCCATGGCTCCACAAATGGGAAAGGCGGCCGCAAAATAATCCGGATACCGGCTCAACATGTCATAGGTACCAAAACCGCCCAGCGAAAGGCCACCCAGGTAAATTCTTCTGGTGTCTGCCTTACCATTTTCCACCAGGCTGTCGATCAGCTCTTTTACCAATGTCTGCGGAACCGTCGGTTCGGGATCCGGCAGAAATGTCAATTCCCTTGTTTTCAGATCCCGCTTATACCTGGCCCAGGTACTGTCTTTGGGGCATTGCGGAAAAATAACAATGGCCTGAAAATATTTCCGGATGTTTTTCTTCAGAAACAGGTTTCCTCCATGTAACAACTGCTTCTCATTATCATTTCCCCGCTCGCCAGACCCATGCAGAAAGACGATCACCGGATAGGCTTTCCTTTTTTTATAATTTACTGGATACAGGATCCGGTAAGGAAGTGTCGCTCCGTTTCTGACAAACTCTTTTTTCTTGAAAGCTGAAAAATCCTGCGCTGACACATATTGACAGCAACATAGAATTCCAATAAGGACAAGCAGTTTTTTCATTACAGGCAGGTTAACTTGATCGATAGCTAAATTTACAACAAAATTGATAACCTGCCGAACCCCATCCTTTCCACAATACCCTAATCAACAGGCTACATAGCCCGTCAAACAAGATTCAGATAAATTCATTGTCGGTTACCGGTTACCGGGCTATTGTATCCAGATAAGCGGTAAGCGCCTGAATCGATGCCGCAACCACTTTGATCTGTTCCTGGGCCTCCTTCCAGTTGCGCTGTTCAATCGCTTCTCTAACCCCCGGGATTGTTTTTACACCATATCCTGTATAAAAACCCGGCGCATACAATGTGTGTTTATACCAGCCTCTTCTGGGCAGACCGGATTGGGTGAGCAACTGTTGTTCTGCGCGGTATAATGCTTCATTTATTTTCTTATGATCCCCTTGCGAATCCATGGTTTTTTTCCAGCGTTGGGAAAGTGCTTCGGTTGTTTTTCCCAATTCAGACAGCGCATTCTGTAAAGAAGAGAAATCAAGATAGGGCACTTCGGGTTTGGGTGCAGGTGACATCGATTTTTCGGTAGGGTCTGCGGCCAGCCCATAACTGTTGCTGCGAATCAGGGCATTGTCTGCGGCTGTTGTCTCGCGGAGCTGGTCGGTTTTTGTCATCAG
>JAGWTX010000437.1 GCA_028875955.1 Bacteroidota bacterium
AATCACATTGGTATCCAGGTTGGCCTGTTTCATCTGCTCGGCAGCCTGCGTCATTCCCTTGGCCACTTCTTCCCGGAACAATGCGACTCCCTGGCCCCTCAACCGGGCCGCTTCTTTCTCTGCGTTGGCAGAGATCTTGATGGCATTACCTTCCGCTTCAGCGGCTTTTGTTTTGGTGATCAATAAAGCCTGCCCTTCATTTTCTGCGGCGGCTTTCAGGTTATTACTGGCCACCACCCTGCTCATACTTTCCATGATCACCTGGTCAAATGTGATATCATTGATCTGTAAATCCTGTAAATGATATCCCCAGCTTTCCAGCGACTGGTCGATCTGTAGTTTTACAAACTCTACAATCTCTCTTCTTAACAACAAGATCTCGGCCTGGCGCTTGGTTGCGACAAATCCGCGGATACTTCCTTCAACGGTTCTGATCAATGCCTGCATGAGATCCTTATCACTGATAAATTTAAAAGCTACATTCTTGATACTTTCCTCATCCTGGTTGATCACAGAATACAACAGCATACTCTTAAAATACACATTGGCCTGGTCGAGGGTTACCGCCTGAAACTCCAATTCCACAGACCGGTTCTGAATACTCACTGTTTTAAAGACCTGTTCAACCAGTGGCAGTTTGAAATTCAATCCGGGTCTCAGTACTCGGCGGTATTTACCAAACATGGTAATGACTGCAATGGTTCCCTGGTTAACAGTAACCATGCCTGAAAACAGGATAAACAACAACACGAGTACCCACCAGAAATCTAAAAGGATATTCATAAAAATGATTTTTTGAAAGGTAACAATATTATAAGGTTAGTCGCGAAACTTACCTGAATATTACTGGTCAGGGGAAATAATTAAGGGCTTCCGGTCACATTCCTCATCCGAAATTATCAAACAGATTTTTCAGCCCAGATCTGAACCAGGTTTACCAGCACTTCCACAGCCTTCTCCATATCCCGGACACCGATCCATTCATGTTTGCTGTGAATAGCCTGCATCCCGGTAAAAATATTAGGACAGGGTAAACCCATAAAACTCAACCGGCTTCCATCAGTACCCCCCCGGATAGGTTCTTTGACAACGGTAATACCTGCCCTTTCATAAGCCTCTTTTGCATAATCCGAAATGTGTGGATACTGATCCAGGATTTCTTTCATATTCCGGTATTGTTCGGTTATCGAAAATTCCATACGGGCTTTGGGATGATTGGCGAGAACAGTACTGGCCAGATCCTGCAACCTGGCTTCATGGATGGCCAGCTGCCGGGTATCGAAATCACGGATGATAAATTCAATGGTTGCCTGTTCAGCCTGTCCTTCGAATCGCAACGGATGCACAAAACCCTGTTTTCCCGAAGTGGTTTCCGGCGACCATTCCTGTTTGGGTAACAAGGCCAGTATTTCGCCCGCAATTTTCAAAGCATTCACCAGGGTTCCCTTTGCGTATCCGGGATGCGCGCTCACACCATGAATCGTCAGGATGACCCCATCTGCACTAAATGTCTCATCTTCAAAGGTTCCCAGTTCTCCACCATCCAATGTGTAGGCAAAATCGGCTCCCAATTTTTGCATGTCCAGTTTGGCGGTTCCCATACCCACTTCCTCATCCGGTGTAAAAAGGATTTTCAATGTACCATGTTCTATCTCCGGATGATGCAATAAATACTGCACCAATTCCATGATCTCCGCAACGCCTGCTTTATCATCCGCCCCCAATAATGTCAACCCGCTGGCTGTGATGATGGGGTTGCCTATATGCTTTTTCAGATAAGGGTAATCCTCCATACGGATCACTTGTGTGGTATCATCCGGCAAAACGATCGCTTCTCCCTGATAGGATGCGTGCAAGATCGGTTTTACCCCTTTCCCGCTGCAATCAGGAGCTGTATCCACATGGCTGCAAAAACAGATCACCGGAACCGTTTTACCGGAATTGGAGGGAACTGTTGCATATACATATCCATATTCGTCCATATGCGCATCCGCCAATCCCATTTGCTGTAGCTCTGTTGCCAATAACCGGGATAAATCCTTTTGTTTTTCCGTGCTGGGATGGGTCGTGCTATGCGGATCACTTTGGGTATCCAGCTGTACATAACGCATAAATCGTTCTGCGACTGTTGAGGAATATCCGTTTAACATGCTGCTCTTTTCCGGCAAGTTAAGCGAAGATCCCGGATTGCTTAAAGACAGATTGAATTTACTATCTCATACCGCACCTATTGCATATGTAAAAACCGTTTTCTAATTTGTTTAACAAACCAAAACCCTACATATGAAAAAATCATTGATTGGCGCTCTTGTTGGCGGTTTGCTGATTTTTATCTGGCAAACCCTTTCCTGGACCATGCTGGACCTGCATCGTCCCGCACAGGATTATACACCCCAACAGGATAGTATTCTGCAATACCTGAATACACACCTGGGAAAACAGGGCGGATACCTGCTTCCCTCGGTTCCGAAAGGGACAACTTTTGAGGAAGCCAATAAATTTTACCAGACACAGGAAGGGAAACCCTGGGCATCCATTCAATACCATTCATCCTACAATACTGATATGAATGCCATGTATATGAATATGTTGCGGGGATTCCTGACAAACCTTATCATGGTCTGGCTCTTATGCTGGATCCTGGGAAAATGGACAAATCCGAATTTTGCCAATGTCTTTCTGGCCTGTGTCTTTATTGGTCTGATCGTTTTTATCAATGAACCGTATAGTCAGTACATCTGGTATAAGATCTTTGATGTACGCTCACACCTGACAGACGCATTGGCCAGCTGGGGTCTTTGCGGGATCTGGCTTGGATGGTGGATGCGCAAAAAATAAGTTTCCCAGTTTAACGATGGGGTAGCAAAACAAAAGAGGCTGTCTCAAAAGGGGCGGCCTCTTTTTAGTTTTTAGGGTGAGTTTATTCACAAGTACGGTTGATAAAAAGAGTAGTT
>JAGWTX010000438.1 GCA_028875955.1 Bacteroidota bacterium
GATTCACCCAAACCCTTTACTTTTTTCAGCACCAGTTCCTGTACACTCATATTTCCCAGTTTCTGCAAATCGTTATCCGTATGCAGCAAAATTTGCTTCGCAATATCCAGCGCAGAATGATCGGTGGTACCGGTGTTGATGAGGATGGCCAGTAATTCGGAATTACTCAGGCTGTTTACCCCTTTCTGTAGGAGTTTGTTCCCGGGTTGATCATCTTTTGCCCACGCTTTAATAGAAAATTTGTGCATAAAAAAAATTATTACAAAATCAAAATACAATTTCTTCCCCTAATCTCTATCTTCGCCGCACATCCTCCGTATTATGAACCCATCCGTTAAGATATTCTCCGGCACTGGTTCGCAGAAGCTGGCAGAAAAAATTGCGCAACGATTTGGCGCCCCCATCGGTAAGATCAATATCCAGAAATTCAGTGATGGAGAATTCCAGCCCATCTTTTTGGAAAGTATTCGTGGCGATTATGTTTTTCTGGTGCAAAGCACGTATGCACCTACCGATAACCTGATGGAATTGCTGCTGATGATTGATGCAGCCAAAAGAGCGAGCGCCCATAAGATCATTGCTGTGATCCCGTATTATGGATTTGCCAGACAGGACAGAAAAGATAAACCCCGTGTAGCCATTGGGGCAAAACTCATCGCCACACTGCTGGAAGCTGCCGGAGCAGACAGGATCATTACCATGGACCTGCATGCCGCCCAGATCCAGGCCTTTTTCGACGTTCCGGTGGATCACCTCGACAGTTCAGCCATCTTTATCCCTTATATCGAACAACTCAAATTAGCCAACCTTTCTTTCGCCGCTCCGGATGTAGGCAGTACCAACCGCGTACGTGAGATCGCCAGCTATTTTAATGCTGAAATGGTCATCTGCGATAAACACCGCAAACGCGCCAACGAAATTGCCAGTATGGTGGTGATCGGTGATGTAACCGGTAAAGACATTATCCTCGTGGATGATATCTGCGATACCGGCGGTACCCTGGCCAAAGCAGCCGGTTTGCTGAAGGAAAAAGGAGCCAAAACCGTACGTGCCCTGATCACACATCCTGTACTAAGCGGTAAGGCATATGAAAACATCGAGAACAGCGTACTGGAAGAACTGATTGTTTGCGATACCATCCCCTTGAAAAAAGAAAGCCAGAAGATCAAAGTGATTTCTGTGGCAGACCTGTTTGCGATCGCCATCCGCAATGCCTACGAAAACAAAAGTATCACCAGCCTCTTTATCCATTCCCAGTTAAGGGGGAGAGAAAAATAGTTGGGTGTCCCGCTATTCGCGGGATTTTCGCTTCGATTTGGCGTTTATTCTGCTATCTGAATTCTAAGTTATTGATATTGAGCATTTTAGCTAGCAGGTTATTTTTTTAAAATAACCCCAAACTCCAAACCCCAAACCCCAAACTTTCCCTACCTTTGCCGTCCAAAAATAGACACAGGAAATGAGTCATGGCAGTTGTTGCAGCCTGCAACCTGAAAACTGGTAAATGACCTGTGTTGCAAATCAATAAAAAACAAACACATGAAAACAATTACAATCGAAGGTCACCTGAGGACCGATGCTGGCAAAAAAGCCGCCCGCCAGATTCGCTCTCAGGACAATGTGCCAGGTGTAATTTACGGGGGTGCCCAGGAGGTAAATTTTTATGCTTCTGCGAAGGCTTTTAAGCCTTTGGTGTACACTGGTGAATTTCAGTTAGCACAGGTAAGCGTGGATGGTAAAACCTACAAATGCATTTTGAAAGATCTGCAGTTTGACAAGGTTTCCGATGCATTGATCCACGTGGATTTATTAGAACTGGTTGACAACAAAAAAGTAGTCGCTACATTGCCACTGAAATTTACAGGTGTTTCTGTAGGTGTAAAGGGTGGTGGTAAACTCATCACAAAAATGAAATCTCTGAAAGTAAAGGCCTTGCCAAAAGACCTGAGAGAAACCATTAGTGTTGACATCACCAATCTTGACCTGAACGGAAATATCCGCGTTGAAGATGTGAAAGTAGAAGGAATGGAAATATTGAACTCTCCACGTATTCCTATCGCTTCTGTTGTATTGACCCGTCAGTTAAAACAGGAAGAAGCAACTGCTGTTAAAGAAGAGAAAAAGAAGTAATTCACTTCCCATAATGAAAAGCCCGGTATTTGTATCGGGCTTTTTTATGCCCTTCAGGGACTGATCAGCCGGTAATTGCGGGTAAGGAGAAAAAAATACGGGTGCCCTTATCCAATTCGCTTTCCACCCAGATCCTGCCCCGGTTGATTTCAATAAATTCTTTACAGAGTTTTAATCCCAGACCGGTGCCTTTTTCGTTGGAAGTGCCTGTATTGGAAATCATGTTTTCCGTTTCAAAAAGGGAGTTTTGCAACGAAGGTTGCATACCGATACCCTCGTCACGAATTTCCAGAATGATTTCTGATCCTTCTTTTCTTGCCATGACCCGAATCCAGCCATCCTGATAACTGTATTTGATTGCATTTGAAAGCAGGTTGCGCATCACCAGGTTCAGGTGGTCAGGATCCGCCCAGACAGCATAGTTACCGAGTTCCAGGTGCAGTGTCAGATTCTTTGCTTCCAATGCGGGTCTGAAAAACTGGGCAGCTTGTTTTTCAATCGCATCAGTCAGCATGATTTTTTCCGGAGAAGCCACAATACCCTGAAACTGACTGATGCTCCAGCGCAGAAGGTTATCAAGCGTACTGTGGAGCAGATCCACTTCCACCGACAGTTTTTTTGTGATTTTACCGAATTCTTCCGGTGAGAGATAGGATTGATTCACAAGATCCAGCGAACCCTTCAACTGGCTGATGGGTGACCGGAGATCGTGTGCAATGATGGAGAACAGCTTCTGTTTGGTTTCATTTGTTTTTTTGAGCTCCTTGTTTTTTTCTTCAATCAGGTACTGATACTCCAATT
>JAGWTX010000439.1 GCA_028875955.1 Bacteroidota bacterium
AGGGTGCCCAGCAACCACCTGCGCAAGCCCTGGAGATCCGGATGCGACTGTATGGTTGCCACCAACCATTTTGACAAACCCTTACCTCTATGACCCGGGAGGATGAATACATCGGCCAGGTAGGCAAAAGTGGCCCGATCGGTAACCAGGCGTGCAAAGCCCACCTGGTCGGCATCCTGAAAAACGCCGAAACAAAATGAATGTCGGATCGAACGCTGAACCCGTTCCAGCGGAATGTTTTTTGCCCAATAGGAACTTTCAGAAAGATACCGGTGTATGGCAGCCACATTCATTTCGGAAGTATCGGTGCTGATCCGGTAACCGGTAACGGCGAATTCATCGGGTTGTATCATGGAATAATTTTTGGTAAATCGTTTTTTCGGAAAGAGCGACCATTTCACCGGGTTGCAGGTTCCCGATCGAAAGATCCGCGATCCGGTAACGGATCAAACGCAGGGTCGGGAATCCGATCTTCGCCGTCATCTTTCTGACCTGTCTGTTTTTCCCTTCTGTCAGAATCAAACTGATCCAGGGTGCCGGGATTTCTTTCCGGAAACGGATCGGTGGATTTCGATCCGGCACAACAGGCGGTATGGAAAACAAAGTGGCCTTGCAGGGTTTTGTCTGGTAAGCTTTTCCATCGATTGAAATGGATACGCCTTTTAGTAAGGCATCGATCGCTGTCTGCGAAACAGCTCCATCCACCTGCACCCAGTATTCTCTTTCGTGTGAAAATTTCGGATGCAGTAATCGATGGTTGAGTTGGGTGTCGTTGGTGAGTAAGAGGAGTCCTTCGCTGTCGTAATCCAATCTGCCTACCGGGTAAACATCACGGGGCAATTCAAAAAAATCCGCCAGTGTCTTCTTACCCGGCACGGGAGAAAATTGTGAAAGAACGAGGTAGGGTTTATAAATTAAAAAGTAGTCGTTCATACAAAAACAAAAGTCCCGCAGAAGCGAGACTTTGTATATGGATGGGTTAGTAAGTACAGGGAAATAAATTTCCCTACACAATATTAAAAAGACTTTTAACTAATGCAAAAAAAACTTTGAACAATTTTATTAACATTTTGGCTGCGGATGTGGATTGCCCCGGGTTTTACGGGTCAGAGAAATGGGTGTTTGTTTTGATTTTTATGAACGGATTTTTTACGTTTACAAAAAACAATTCCGCTGAAACATTGATGAATACAAGGTTTCAGCGAATCAGAAAAAGTTAGTGCCGGAATTTTTTCAATTTTTCCCGTGCTGAAAATCAATAAAAAATTGTGGCAAAAAGGCTGGAAAAGGGAGAAAAATAATTCTTCTGGAAAGAGTAATATTACCTTTACTTTTTCTAAAAAACCGCATTATGAAGTTTCCAGCACCCGTTTCTGCACAATGGATCGCCGATCTGATCCAGGCCGAACTGTCCGGCAACCCTTCGGCAGAGGTTACCGGCA
Organism: Bacteroidota bacterium; assembly: GCA_028875955.1. Lineage (GTDB taxonomy): Bacteria > Bacteroidota > Bacteroidia > Chitinophagales > Chitinophagaceae > Sediminibacterium. The sequence goes on from JAGWTX010000439.1 coordinate 1,443, forward strand.
TCAATGAAATACACAAAGTTGAAACGGGTGATCTTGTTTTTGTGGATCATCCCAAGTACTACGATACCTGCTTAAACAGTCTGGCAGATTTTATCATTATCAACACAAAAGATGTTACGATACCTTCCGGAAAAACTTTACTGGTAGTATCCGAACCTTTTGAAGCCTACTTAAAAATCGTTCAGCATTTTCGTCCCTTTACTGCAGCCACCACATCCATCAATGCGGATGTACAAATCGGTGAAGGCACGATCATCATGCCCCATGTTTTTATCGGAAAGGAAGTTGCCATCGGAAAAAATTGTGTGATACATCCGAATGTTTCTCTACTCGATTACACACAGATCGGAGACGATGTTGTGATACAATCGGGAACGATCATCGGATCAGATGCCTTCTATTACAACACCAAAAAAAATCGGGAAGTCTGGTATAAAAGAATGCAGAGTTGTGGCCAGGTGGTGATCGAAGACCAGGTAGAAATCGGTGCAGGTTGTACCATCGACAGAGGTGTTACGGCAGTAACCAGGATCGGCAAGGGCACCAAGATGGACAACCAGGTTCATATCGGTCATGATACCACGATTGGCAAAAATTGTCTATTTGCGGCCCAGGTAGGTATTGCCGGCGGAACGGTTATTGAAGATGGGGTAACTTTATGGGGTCAGGTAGGTGTGAGTAAAACACTGACCATCGGAGCCAATGCGGTGGTGCTGGCACAAAGCGGGGTTCCTTCTTCGCTTGCCGGAGGTAAAACCTATTTCGGTTATCCGGCAGAAGATGCTTCCCTGAAAAGAAGGGAACTGGTTTGGATCAAACGCATTCCGGAACTATGGAAAAAAGTAATGGAATCCTGATCCTTTACCGGGGATACTTTTTCAGCAGCTCGCCACAAATCCGTTGTATGGATGTTTCCAGGGGGAGGTATTGAAAACCGGGCAGTAAGTTTTTGATTTTAGTTGTGTCGAAATTCACTTTTGCGGCTGCGGTCTTTGCCGTTTCTTTTGTCAGCATGGGATCCTTACCCGTAAACAAACTTTTCAGCGCTTCCATCCGCCAAACGATCCCGGCCAGCAGGGATGTGACTTTTCGATGGGGTGGTTTTTTCCCGAAGGATACCGCCATTTGTGTAAATACCTCGCGATAGGATTTGTTTTCGGCGCAGAGAATGCATCTTTCGGCAGTGATATCGCTTTCCATCAATCGTATCATGGCAGATACCACATCCTTTACATCCACAAAACCACCTGTACCTTCCGTGTACCAGGGAAATTCATCGTAGGCCGATTTAAACAATTCAGAAGAGCCTTTCTCCCAATCACCCGCTCCGAGAATGATCACCGGATTTACAATTACGGCATCCAGTCCTTCACCAATACCCCTCCATACTTCCTTTTCCGCAAAATATTTGGTCTTCCCGTATTCGCTGTTACTGGTTTCTTCCGACCAGTTCATGGTTTCATCAATGGGTTTGTCTTCCCGGATCCT
>JAGWTX010000440.1 GCA_028875955.1 Bacteroidota bacterium
TTTCTCCTTTGGGAAGAACGGCCGGTATGGTATCCAACTGGGTAGGGGTATCTCCTGTCAGAACTTTTTTGATGCTCTCCAGGTATTGCTCTTTGTAATGAATAGCCTGTTCCAATGAATCGGTCCGGATTTTCAGCACCTGCAAGGCAGACCTGCTTTCCCTTGTACCATAACCGGGTATATAATATTTTATCGGCGAAAAAGCGATCAGTGCGATGGTGAGACCCACCAATAAAACAAATACCGTACTCAATCCGATATACACGCTTAAACGTGACAAACGGAAAGTGACCACTTCCTCGTATGTGTCATCATTCATGATAACCAGCCGGTAACTGTTTCGTAACCGCTTCAGGGTATTATTGATCTCTTGATTGCTCATTCTGTTAAATCCACCTAAAGGTAATAATGAATCTGCTTTTCACCATCCCCAATTGAGAAATAACTGTATTTTTAAACACATTTTATGTACGCGAAGAACCTGAAATCATACCGACCTTCCCTTATCTGGATATTCAGCTGTTGTCTGGGGCTGTTTTTACAGTTCTTTACCCTTTCCGGAAAGGCACAACCCCACCTCTCGATTGAACTGAAAAAACCGAAAAAATACGAGGAACGAACCCTGCCGGCTGAGAAATCAGGTAATAAAAAATTTACAGTGCCCCGCCGGTTTTACAATGACCTGGTAAGCCGTTTCAATTATTATTTCAATGCCAATGAAAAATTGAAATATGCAGTTGAGAAGGCAAAAGAAGTGCATGTGGATGATTATACTCAGCTGCTCTCCTTTTACAATTATACGCTGGACGAAACGGCGAAATCAGATCTGGACTCGGTTCTTTACAAATGCACGGCCGGAATACTGCTGCATGACCTTCGCAGCGATTGGGTGGATAAACTCTACCTGCTGATGGGTAAGGCTTATCTCTACCGCAAAGATTTTGATTCGGCCACCAATGTGTTTCAGTTTATCAATTATGCGTTTGCTCCGAAAGACAACGGTTATGACATCCCGATCGGGAGCAATGCCAGTAATACCAATGGTGTGTTTACGATAGCCACCAGGGAAAACAGAAGCCTGTGGAAACGTATCGCAAGTTTTCCACCCAGCAGGAATGAAAGTTTTCTGTGGCAGGCCAGAACCTATATCGAGAATGATGAATTAACCGAAGCGGGAAGCTTACTGGAACTTGTGCGACAGGATCCGAATTTTCCGGAACGCCTGCGCACCGATCTGAACGAGCTGATTGCGTATAACCAATACAAACTGCAGAACTATGCGGCATCTGCTGAATACCTGGAGAAAGCGCTGGGAAACGCAGGGAACAGTCTGGAGAAAGCACGCTGGGAATACCTGATCGCACAAATGCATCACCTGGCGGGCAATGACACAAAAGCGATTGCATTTTTCGAAAACAGCATCCGGCATACCACAGATCCCTTGATGGAAGTCTATGCAAGGATGAATATCGTATCGCTGGCCACGGCCAATGAAGACAATGCAATTCAGAAAAACCTGGATGAATTGCTAAAAATGGCCAAACGGGATAAATATGCAGAACACAGGGATATCATCTATTATGCAGCTGCCCAGCTGGAGCTGAAAAGAAAAGGATATGCCGCCGCACAGAAATGGTTGCTCAAATGCATTGAATTCAGTACCGATAATCCCCTGCAAAAACAGCTCGGGTTTCTCCTGCTGGGCGACCTTAACTATCAGCAGAAACAGTACCGTGATTCTTACAGGTTCTATGATAGCATACAGACTTCGCTCCTGAAAGACGAAGACCGGGAACGCGTCGTATCCAGGAAACCGGCGCTACAGATCATCAGTGGCAATGCCGACAGGATTTCCAGGGAGGATAGCCTTCAGCACCTGGCTGCCCTGCCTGAAGCGGAAAGGGAGCAACTGCTCAAAAAACTGCTGAAACAACGCAGAAAAGAACAAGGGCTGAAAGAAGAGGAGAAAGACAATATTTCCTTTGGCAATACCCAAAACCCGGGAACCACCACGGGCGGCACGGATATGTTTGGCAGCCCTTCGGGTGATTTTTATTTTTTGAATGCCTCGCAAAAAGCAAAAGGCATTGTTGCGTTCAAGAGCAAATGGGGGAACCGTCCGAATATCGATAACTGGCGGAGAGAATCCGACATAAGCAATTCGCTCAACAACCCAAACAGCACATCCCCTACTGCTGAAAAATCCGTTGTCAAACCCGAAACGACCCGGACCATGAGCATGGAATCATTGACTAGTGATATACCGCTTACAAAGGCGCAGATGGATAGTTCAAACAAGACCATCATTGCAGCCCTGCTGGAAAACGCACATACCTTCCAAAACCAGCTGGAGGATTACCCCTCTGCCATTGAAACCTATGAAGAACTGATGCGCCGTTTCCCGGAAAGCGCCGCCCTGGAAGACGCTTTGTTCAACCTGAGTTATTGCTATAAAAAAGCCGGGGATCCTGCGAGGTCCGAACTGATGGCAAACCAGTTACAACAAAGATTCGGCAAGGGGAAGCTGGCAGAAAAACTCGCCAATGCCAATATCCCCGATCAAACAGAAATCGCCGCAGATAAACAGTATGAAAAAATATACGGCTTGTTTCTTTCCGGAAATTTTACGGAAGCCAAAAACAGGAAGACGGAGGCGGATAAACAATTCGGCAAGAAATACTGGACACCCCAGTTACTTTATATTGAATCCATCTATTACATCAAACAAAAAGAGGACAGCACCGCCATCAACCGGCTCCAGGACATCATCAGCCTTTTCGCAAAATCGCCCCTCGCAGAAAAAGCCGGCACAATGATTGATGTTTTAAGAAGACGTAAGGAAATTGAGACCTATTTAACCAACCTGAACCTGGATAAACCCGAGACAATGGATAACCGCAGAGTAGACCTGAA
>JAGWTX010000441.1 GCA_028875955.1 Bacteroidota bacterium
TTTTTGTTTGCAAATTGTTTGCAAGAAAAAAAGCACCTACCCGGAAAAACCGTGTAAGTGCTTGATTTTCAAGTGGGCCCACCTGGGCATGATCTAGGGACCCCCCGATTATGCGCTTTTCGCAATTAACCATTTACCATTAGAAATAGGTTTTTTAAATAACTAAGAATAAGAAAACAGAGGCAAAAGAGCAAAATTATTGTCCCTATTAATGTCCCTTGTAAAAAATATAAATGCCCATAAATTATTCATTTACGGGCATTTATGTGTTCAAAAAGTGGTGTGGGCCGGGATCGAACCGGCGACACAAGGATTTTCAGTCCTTTGCTCTACCGACTGAGCTACCGCACCGGGTGGGTTTGGGGTTTGGGGTTTGGCGTTTGGGGTTTGGTGTTATTGCCCCTTAGTAAAACCCTCATTCGGGCTGCAAATATAGGGTCACATGCTTAGATTCACAAATAATCCACATTGAAATGGAAAATTTTAGATTTTACACCACTACAGCGCATGATTCCCGTTAAAACTCGCAATTATTCGGGGTGCGCGCAAAGGCGATCACATCGCGGATATTGGTCATGCCGGTTACAAACAAGACCATCCGCTCAAAACCCAGACCAAAACCCGCATGGGGTACGGTTCCAAAACGACGGGTATCCAGGTACCAGCTCAGCTCCTCTGCCGGGATATTCATTTCCAGCATCCTTTGTTCCAGCTTATCCAGGCGCTCTTCCCGTTGGGAACCACCCACAATTTCGCCAATACCGGGTGCCAGGATATCCATGGCCGCAACGGTTTTGCCGTCATCATTCTGCCGCATATAAAATGCCTTGATCTCCTTGGGATAATTGGTCAGGATCACGGGTTTTTTAAAATGTTTCTCCACCAGGTAACGCTCATGCTCACTCTGCAGGTCCACGCCCCAGCCATCAATCAGGTACTGGAATTTTTTCTTTTTGTTGTGGTTGCTCTCCCGCAGAATATCAATCGCCTCGGTATAGGTCAGCCGCTGAAAATCATGGTTCAGTACAAATTCCAGTTTCTCGATCAGACCCAGTTCTGAACGCTTGTCCTGTGGCAGGGCCTTCTCTTCCTCAGCCAGACGCTGCGCCAGAAAATCCAGGTCCTCCCGGTTATGATCCATCACATATTGGATCAAATATTTGATAAAGCTTTCCGCCAGGTTCATATTGTCTTCCAGGTCATGAAAAGCCATTTCGGGTTCAATCATCCAGAACTCTGCCAGGTGGCGGGTGGTATTGGAATTCTCCGCACGAAACGTAGGCCCGAATGTATAGATCTCACTAAAGGCCATGGCACCCAGTTCGCCTTCCAGCTGTCCGCTCACGGTCAGGTTGGTGCTTTTGCCAAAAAAATCTTCCCTGAAATTGATACTGCCATCCTCATTCTTCGGCGGGTTATCCATGGGCAAAGTGGTTACCCGGAACATTTCGCCCGCACCCTCTGCATCACTCGAAGTGATCACGGGTGTGTGTAGATAGACAAAACCCTTCTCATTAAAAAACTGGTGTACGGCAAACGCCAGTGAATGACGGATCCGGAACACCGATCCGAAAGTATTGGTACGGAAACGCAGATGCGCTTTTTCACGCAGAAATTCAAGACTGTGTTTTTTGGGCTGGAGCGGATATTTTTCCGCATCACTATCACCCAGTATTTCGATAGTGTTGGCTTTCAGTTCGAGGCTCTGGCCCTTACCCAGTGATGCCACGACCTCTCCCGTTACTTTTATGGAAGCACCGGTAGTGAGTCTTTTCAACAAAGTTTCTTCAAACTGCCCGAGCGTAGCTACCACCTGCAGGTTATGATTCGTACTTCCGTCGTTCAGGGCTATAAACTGGTTGTTGCGAAAAGTACGTACCCATCCCATCACGATATGCTGCTCACCTTCCTTCGCTGTGCTGAGCAGTTGTTTTATTTTGGTTCTTTTGTTAAACATAATGTCGGCGCATTGGTTTTGGCGCATTGGCACATTAGCGTATTGGCGCATTGGGTTTTTTCAACCCGGTAGGGATCTCTTCCCTGTTCGCCTCTAAGCCCATGCTGTCAACACACATGAATGGCTGGTTTTGGCGGCAAAGATAACCAAACATGGCTCCTGAATCCTTTTTCACCTGCTAACCCCTAAAAATTTTCATCTCATTTTTTGCGATTCTTTGTTTACCCGACTTATTCATAAAACATACGCTTTGTGTAACTGCAACCCACCCCAATGCGCCAAAAACCCAATGCGCCAATGCGCCTTTCGTTAAATTCCCCGAAAAAATTCTTGTTTTCGCCAAAACTGCCTTAACATTGCAATGGAAACCAAACCGGTTCGGTCTTTTCAAGCTCACGACACAACCTGTTTACCCTCTTTCCGCTCAAAACAAATCATAACCCGATCTGAGTTCCGATTCCCTTAGACTGGATTGTAATTATTGACAATTTGAATTTCCCCCATTAACAGACCTAAATTTTTATGTACGACATTTTGCAGTTAAATGACATGCTTCTGCCTGAGTTGCTGGATATTGCTGAGCAATTGCGCATTACCGGAGCCAAGAAGCTGGACAAGCAGGGCCTGATTTACAAGATCCTGGATAGCCAGGCGGTACAGGCCAGTGAGACCAAAGAAGACCCCAAGAAAAAGAACGCCCGGCCCCGCAAACCCGTTACGGTGAAAACCACCAACGGCACCGAAGAGGCCGAAATCATGCAGGAAGCACCCGCAGCACCTGCGCGGGAAGAAAAACCGGTTGCCAAAAAAGGACCGGCCCGCAAACCCAGGGCAGAACACCCCAAAACAGATAAATCAGCAGGCAAACAACCGGATTCTGCCGAATCACCCGCCGAAACGCATGTGACCAATGAGGATGGTACCCAACCCGATGAAAACGGCGTTGCAACCGAT
>JAGWTX010000442.1 GCA_028875955.1 Bacteroidota bacterium
AAGTGATTTTGGTGTATTTATCTAACAGCAAAAGAACAGAAGTGATGATCTGTGTTATCACAACCGACCAGGCGATCAGCACGCCAAAGGGGGCATATCCGATTTTGTTTAAAAACAGGTTACCAAAATCATTCACATCGTTATTGGTAAAGATGCCGTGCAGGCTATGTGAAAGAAAAATGGTTGCCAGGACAAACCTTAATAAAAAAGTGCTATTGAATGTTTTCATACAAATGGTATCCTTTAGATGAAATTTCTTGTCTCTGGTCTAAAGTTATCATCTCTTTTGAATACGCAGCGGATTCCGGATCAGAAAATCCGTGATCCTTCCAGGACAATTGTCCACCCTTACACCCGTCTATCCCCTCAAATTTTGCTTGTTACTAATCCAGTGGCTCACAGCTATATCCATATTCTCTCAGGTGTATGATGATTTGCAGGGCCTCTATATTTTCACCCTGTATCCGCAACACTTTGTCACGGTCAGAAAGATCAAAATTCATGGTATAGGTCGGGAAGACTTCCAGCAAAGAACCGAGCAGTTTTTTGCCATCAGTCTTTTTCCGAACATTTGTTTTAAAAACTTCCACCATTGGATGCCAGGTGTTTTGGGTTGTGCTGTCTATATTTTGACGACTATTTATAATAGCCATTCAATACCAGTTTCAGCAAGCGTTGCATAATCGAAACGGAAAATCACTTTTGGTTTGCCAAATCGGACAACAAGGTTGTTAAATAGGTAAGCGTCATCGTAATTCCTCCCTGGAAACCCATTTCCATCATCTGCTCCATTTGGGCAAGTGATTCATGGAAAATCGTTATGCTCAGTTTGGTGATTCCGTCCTCTTCGCGGAAGGTCAGATCCCATTGTGATCCGGGTAAGGCTGGATTTTCATCGGCGTCTGCGAATGCATTCAACATCTTGTAATTCGTTTTAGGACTGATGGAAGTATACTGCTCAAGTGACCAGTGTTCCTGTCCTTCGGGGCCGACCATTGCATAAAATCTACGTCCCCCCACTTCAAAATTCATGGTCTTTGTCCGGGAAACCCAGGGTTTGGGTGCCCACCATTGGTCAAGGATCTCCTGTTTGGTAAAAGCGTCCCAGACCAGCAAAAGCTCCGCTGCAAATTCTTTGTTGATGAATATTGTTTTGGAAGCTTTGTCTACGGTAAAGTCGAATAATAAACTGTTTGGCATAATATCGTTCTTTTGGTAAAGGTTAATCAGATTAAGCTGATTTATGAAATAGCTGCGGTTCTCCTTCCCCACAGCCGTTTGAATGACTCTTAATCCTTTTGTTGTGAAATAGGGAATCAAACACAAACGCTGAAATGTTTGTGTTTGAAGGCTTCCCTGATAGGTTAACGCTTTTGACATGGATATGTGCCGGAGCAGCAAAAGAAAACAGGTTGCTATCTTTGCGGCTATCCTGCTGTCAGGCATGGATTGTCCCGTCTATCGGTAATTAGTTGTTTTGTGTTGCATCAAAATCAACCATCCATTCAATCCCGTATTTGTCTCTGAACATGCCAAAATAGGAACCCCAGGGGCTGGCGTCAATGGGCACTTCTACAGTTCCGCCGGCAGAAAGACCGTTGAATAGCTTATCGGCTTCTTCCCGGCTCTCCGCACTGATCACTATCTTGGACCTGTTTTCATTTTCATTTACGCGACCCATTATTTCCGGTACGTCGTTGCCCATTAAAAAATTTTTGCCGATGGATAAAGCGATGTGCATGATTTTTTCCGCCTCCTTTTCAGGTATCGGGAATTCAGCGTTGGATAAGTCTTTGAAACGGATGATCCTTACGAATTCACCGCCAAAAACGGATTTGTAAAAAGTAAATGCTTCCTCGGCATTGCCGTTGAAATTGATGTGAGGATGGATGGTAGCCATACATGGTTTATTTACATGGTTAATAATCAGTCTGATTGGCATTGCTTCCCTTCGGAATAGTTGTGCCTGTTCGTCCGGACTCTTTTTTCCGGGCTTTATTTTTTTCGTGGAAAAGTGTACTTATTTTTTGGATAATCTTGCCAGCAAGGCTTCGAGATTCGCCAGCGACATTTTCATGCCAATGGTAAAGCCTTCCAGTATCCTCTCCAATCTTTCCAGCGATTCATTGTAGATTTTGATATGCACTTTTGTTTTCCCCTGCTCTTCGCTGAAAGTATGGTCCCATTCCGAGCCGGGTAATTCGCGGTTTTCATCAGCATCCGCAAAGGCATTGTACATGGCAAAATGCGTTTTCGGGGTAATGGAGGTATATTCCTGCAAAGCCCAACGCTCAACGCCATCCGGACTAACCATGGCATAAAATCGTTTACCGCCCACTTTAAAATCCATGTATTTTGTTTTACAGGTAAAGGGGGCAGGGGCAATCCATTGATCCAGCAGTTCCGCCTGGGTAAAGGCATCCCATACCATGGATTGTTCCGCATCAAATTCTCTGGTGATGTATACCGTTTTGGTTGATTTGTCAACGGTAAAATCGAATAGGAGGTTGTCGTTCATATTTTCTTTTTTTTCATGTTGGCTAATACTATGTCAAGCTGATTGAACCGGGCTTCCCAGATTTTTCTGAATTGGTCAATCCATTTGTCGATCTCTTTCATTTTTTCAATTTCCAATGAATAATAAATTTCCCTGCCCTGTTGTTCCTGTTTCACCAGCTGGCATTCTGTGAGAATGCGAAGATGTTTGGAAACCGATTGGCGACTTGTGTTAAAATTGTCTGCAATGGCATTGGGCGTCATTGCCTGCAGGGCTATCAAGGTTATGATGGCCCTGCGGGTCGGGTCGGCGATCGCCTGGAAAATATCTCTTCTCATTTCTTTCAATGTTTATTATGCATCCGTTCGGTTGCAAATATATATGCAACTATTCGGTTTCGCAAATATTTGGT
>JAGWTX010000443.1 GCA_028875955.1 Bacteroidota bacterium
TTCCCCCTATTCAAACTCAATCAAACTAACCAAAACCCCCAAATGATCACTAAGCGTTTTACTTACATTCCATTTCTCTGTTCTTACCTTACAATTGTTTTCAACCGATTTTGACAATACCACCTGGTCAACACTTTCCGGGATCCCCGCAGTCAGGTTTTGTAAATGATTTTTTGCGAATGACCGGGTCAGCGCCCTTCTTCTTTTTTCGGTAAGATCCGCATTGTCTGGAAGCGATCGGTTCAGGTCGCCGCAGATCAGCAGCTGATTGGTTTTGCCGATTGTTTCGAAATCCTGTAGCCGTTTCTCCAGGTCTGAAGAAAAAGTTTCCGTTGTGCTGTCTGTTGCTCCCATACAGGTTCCATAAACCGCAATCGGTCCCAATGGGGTATCCAGGTGAACACAAAGGCTGGTATCGGGCCGATGGGTTGCGATCTCTTCGTAATAATCGTATTTGGAATAAATGGCTACCCGACGCTCATCCATTCTAAAATAGGTTTCGATAGGTTTAGATGTATAAAAGCATGTATACTGAGGACCGAGATCGATTGAGTTGATGGTTTCCGTCAAAACCAAAATATCTGCATCCCGTTCTGATAAGGTCGCAACGATCGCATTGATTTTATCAGCACCTTTTCGGGGGCGGCCAAGATTCCAGGTGGCAATTTTCATCCGGCATAGTTAGTGAAATTCATTCAACGCCGTTGTAAGACCCTGCCGGGCAGCAGGATGATGCCTTTTAACAGACCCAATACCCCATCAACCGCAATACCCAATATCCGGAAGGGCAGGGTTAAGAGCCAGAAAACGGGATACAGTACCAGGGCCAATAGGGCCAGTGGCCAGCAAAGAATAAAAAGGATGATCCAGACAAGAAAAGTTATCATACAGGGAAATTACAAACAGGAAACCATTTACAAAAGTTGATTTATATAAACGGCAACCTATCCTTGATTAGGCAACAAAAGAGTTTAACTCTTCTTGTCCTCTTTACACATTTACCTGATAACTTGTACTCCGTCCGCCGGCATTACCCGCCAGTACGAAAGCGCCTATCTCTAATAAATGCTGCAAATCCCTCGTTGCAGTAGCTTTTGAAGTACCAGTCAGACCCATATATTTTTTTGCGTTCATGCCTCCTTCAAATCCTTTCGTGCCTTCTTCCAGCATTCTCCTGACAACCACCATCTGACGGTCATTCAGCTGTTCATGGAAGCGATCAAAGAATTGGGTTTTCTTCAAAATAAATTCAATCTGTATTTCTACTTCCGATTGCGCTGTAAGCACTGTTTGTACAAAGTATTCTATCCATGGGGTGATTTCATTGGAACGCTGCGCATTTTCAAGAGAAGCATAATAACTGTTCTTATTCGCTTCGATTGTTTTGGATAAACTTAAGACTATGGGGCGACCCATTGTCTGCGCTAAAGCTTTTTCAGCAATGGCACGACCGATTCTGCCATTGCCATCTTCAAATGGATGAATAGATTCAAAATACAAATGTGCAATCGCAGCACGAATCGGTGCTTTTTTGAGTTCGTGTTTTCCATCAGGTGCCGTATCGTTGAACCATTGTATAAATCGTTTCATTTCCTTTGACACTTTTGAGGAAGGTGGTGCTTCATAATGCACTTTTTCTTTACCGATTGTCCCTGAAATTACCAGCATCGGTTCTTTGTGCGTACGCCATTGACCTGCTACTAATTTTTTATTTTCACCCAATAACATTTTGTGCCAGGCAAAAAGCTTTTCCTCGGTCAGGGGCTTTGTATAGGTGCTGCGAACATCCGTCATTAACTCACCCAATCCGGCAGCAGATTTATCTTTTAGGTGTACAGGGCTATCTTGTAAACCGAGGTTTTTACGGATAGAAGAAAGCACATCCTTTCGATTGGGATATTCGCCTTCAATCTCAGAAGTCTTCATCGCTTCTGAAAGAAGGCTATCAATAACCACATTTTGTTGTATTTCCTCAGGCAGACCCGCTAAAATACCAGATACACGCCCTAGTTTTTCAGCAAATAGGAGCAAAGAATCCTCCACCGTTTCCAGTGAAAAGGTAAAATGAGGCCAGTCTTCCTGTTGCCAGTTGTATCTGTTTATGAGCCGATTAGCAGACATATTCGGCTCAAATATACTAAATAAATGAGCCGAATAGTGCAATTATTCGGCTCAAAGTGGATTTTATTAGCATAGTTCTTTAAAAGTCTTCCGGGATTAACCTAAACGGTATAGTGTTTCACTACTGCTTATCCACAAACTGCTGAAAGGTTTCATTATACCGGTCACCCACATCCGGGTATTGCCGGATCAGCGCATCGATCGCCGCAAAATCTTCCGCCTGCAAAACAAGGTCTACCGCTCCTGCATTTTCGATCAGGTATTTCCGCTGTTTGGTTCCGGGTATCGGGATGATATGTTCGCCCTGCGCCAGGACCCAGGCCAATGCCAGTTGTGCCGGACTGCAGTTTTTAGACGCCGCGATGGCTGCAAAGCCTGCCGCTAAATGACGGTTATTTTCGGCATGCGCCCCCTGGTATCGGGGCAGTTTATGGCGGAAATCCTTTTCACCCAACTGGTCAATCGTAACCGTATTGGTGATCAGACCGCGCGAAAGCGGACTAAAAGGAACAAAGGATATACCCAACTCCTTACAAAGCGGGAGGATCTCGTCTTCCACCTCCCGGGTTAACACAGAATATTCGCTTTGCAGGGCACTGATGGGATGCACTGCATGTGCTTTTCTTATAGAAGAAGCAGAAGCTTCCGACAAACCCAGAAAACGCACTTTCCCCTCTGTAACCAGGTCGGCCATGGCACCCACCATTTCTTCCACCGGAACCTTTGGATCGATCCGGTGGGCATAATATAAATCGATGACATCGGTTTGTAATCTTC
>JAGWTX010000444.1 GCA_028875955.1 Bacteroidota bacterium
CACAGGACTGACAAGCATTTATGAGCCAGGAACAACAGCGTAGTAACGAAGCCCAGAACAAGAATTACGGAGCAGACAGCATACAGGTATTGGAAGGTTTGGAAGCGGTGAGAAAAAGACCCGCCATGTATATCGGTGATATCGGCATCAAAGGCCTGCATCACCTGGTTTATGAGGTAGTTGACAACTCCATCGATGAAGCCCTTGCCGGTTATTGCAAGAACATAACGGTAACCATTCACGAAGACAATTCCATCAGTGTACAGGACGACGGAAGGGGTATCCCGACTGGTATCAATACCAAGGAACAGAAAAGTGCCCTGGAAATCGTAATGACCGTGCTGCATGCGGGTGGTAAATTCGACAAGGACACTTATAAAGTTTCCGGAGGTTTACATGGTGTGGGTGTGAGTTGTGTGAATGCATTGAGCAGCACGTTAAAAGTGACCGTTCACCGCGAAGGCAAAATCTTTGAACAGGAATACAAGATCGGGGTTCCCCAATACCAGGTAAGGGAGGTTGGCACCAGCAACACAACCGGAACCTTTGTACATTTCTGGCCCGATGCCACGATCTTTCAGGAAACCGTTTATAAAAAAGAGATCCTGGAAGGACGTTTGCGTGAACTCTCCTATCTGAACAAACGCATCAGTATCACACTGACTGACCTGCGCGAAAAGGATGAAGCCGGTAACAGCTATTCCAAAAACTTCTACAGTGAAGGCGGTATCGTTGAATTTGTGGAAATGCTGGATAAGAACGGTAACCGTAACGCCCTGATCCCTTCCCCCCTGTATGTGGATGGGCATGACGAGGCTTCCAATATCGCCGTAGAAGTGGCATTGACCTATAACGATGATTTCAAGGAACATATCTTTTCGTACGTAAACAATATCAATACCATTGAAGGCGGTACCCATGTAACCGGATTCAGACAGGCATTGACCCGGGTTTTCAAAACCTATGGCGACAAACAGGGGCTTTTTGAAAAAGCCAAAGTAACCATTGAAGGGGATGATTTCCGGGAAGGCCTCAGTGCCATCATATCCGTCAAAGTGCCCGAACCCCAGTTTGAGGGACAAACAAAGACCAAACTGGGTAATTCGGAGGTAAGCGGTATCGTTCAGACGACGGTTGCCCGTGCCCTGGAAGCTTATCTGGAAGAAAACCCCCGTGAAGCGAAAAATGTGATATCCAAGATCATCCTGGCTGCTCAGGCAAGGGTGGCGGCAAAGAAAGCCCGGGATATGGTGCAAAGAAAGACCGTATTAAGCGGTGGCGGATTGCCCGGAAAACTGGCAGATTGCAGTGAAAGAGACCCGCAGAAATGCGAACTCTACCTGGTGGAGGGAGATTCGGCGGGTGGAACAGCCAAACAGGGACGCGACAGAAGCTATCAGGCCATCCTGCCCCTCAGGGGTAAGATCCTGAATGTGGAAAAAGCCATGGAACATAAGATCTATGAAAACGAGGAGATCCGGAATATGTACACCGCGCTGGGTGTGACCGTAGGTACCCCCGAAGATCCTAAGGCTTTGAATACTAATAAATTAAGATACCACAAACTGATCATCATGACGGATGCCGATGTGGATGGATCCCATATCGCCACCCTGATTCTGACCTTTATCTTCCGTTACATGAAGGAACTGGTGGAGCAGGGCTTTGTATTTATTGCCCAACCGCCATTGTACCTTGTAAAAAAAGGAAAGGACCAGGAATATGCCTATAGTGAGGAGCAAAGAAAACTATGGGTTGAGAAACTGGGCGGGGGCAAAGATGACAGCGTTACCATCCAGCGATACAAGGGTTTGGGTGAAATGAATGCCGACCAGCTTTGGGAAACAACCATGGATCCGGCCCGCAGGACCCTGAAACAGGTAACCATTGAAAGCGCCGCAGAAGCCGACCGGATTTTCAGCATGCTGATGGGAGATGATGTTGCCCCCAGAAGGGAATTTATCGAAACACATGCCCGTTATGCAAAAATTGACGTTTAACCCAAATCGTCACTTTTTGATAAGATTTTACTCATTTTGAACAAAAATCAGGGAAGAAGCCGGCAAAAAGCCGGTTTTTTTCATGCTGACCTGCCGGACAGGCTTTATCCGGATCTGCCGCCACCCCCTCCGCCAGGTCCAAAATTCAGTTTCCTGAAAAAAAATTGGTAGATTGTGCTTCAGAACCCATTGTTTATCTACTAACATTTAAATTCTAATCAAATGGACACATCAAAAATGATCAAAGCATATTGCCTGAAAACCAAGGAAAAAAACGTTCCCATGCAGGATGCCGTGATCACCAAAACAGCGAAAGGCGGTTATATGGCCGGTGGACACGATGGTAAAGGCAATAAAATGGCCGCTATCATGAGCGAAGCCAAAGCATTACAAGCCATTGCTGATGGCGTTGCTAAAAAAGGATTCTAGCCAGATAAGAACAAATTATGGGATCCGGTCTGTTGGGACCGGATTTTTTTATGCCTGGTATCGGGTATTAATACGGGTAGATAATACTGGTTGCGTTTTTTGTTGAAAGCTTTAGGTTTGGTGTTGTTTAATAGAACACGGATAACACTGATTTGACGGATCATGACGGATTTATTGTACCAGGATATCACTGATAAAATTTTGAAAGCTTGTTATTCGGTATATAACCAGTTGGGGTTTGGTTTTTTAGAGAAGGTTTATGAGAATGCCTTGCTATTTGAGTTAACAGCCATGAACTTGAAATGCGAAAAACAGAAACCCATTAAAGTATATTACCAGCATACCATAGTGGGTGAATACTTTGCTGATATTTTGATTGAAGAAAAGGTTATTCTTGAATTAAAGGCATCTGAGGCTTTGGTAACAGCCCATGAACTGCAACTGATCAACTATTTAAAAGCGACCAATC
>JAGWTX010000445.1 GCA_028875955.1 Bacteroidota bacterium
GAGAGGGAGAATACCACTTTTTCTCTTTTTCATTCTCCGTTTTTGGCGGGTTGGTTTTTCCTGTCTCTTTTTCAGAAACCACAAGCTCCTTTCGGGCGGGTTCTGCTTGCTTATTTTTGGATTCCTGCCCGCTGCCGTCGTTATCATATTTGCTTTCCCGTTTATCCTCTGTTTTTACAGAAACTTTTTTTTCTGCAGGATTGGTGTCAGTTGTTTCATTTTTCAATTCGCCGATCGACTGGACCACCGGTTTTGCATTCAGCAAAAAACCGACAATCAGGCTCATGCCCGGTGACAGTTTATCATTTCTGAGCTGGTTCCAGGTGCGAAGTTTCGAAACAGGTACTTTATAACAAAGCTGGCTGATGGAAAGCAGGGTTTCCCCTTTTTGCACTGTATAATACACAGGACCGGCGCTCTGTCCGGGATGTTGTAACAGAATATTACGGTTCACAGGAATCTTTATTTCGGTTCCCCTGGGTAACCTTGCAGCTGTATTGATATTGATTTTGTTATAGGAAGAAATTTTCGCAACCGATAACCCAAACTGGTTACTAACATCCTGAAGACTTTCGGTTCCTTCATTGGTATATACGACATAAAGATCGGTTGGCTTGCCCCTTAACTGTAATTTATCCTGGGCAGGCAATTGTAATGTGATAAAACAACCTAATATCCAAATGAATCTTTGCATACGCTTCATTTTTTTCAATATTCCAAATTTACTCTTTTAAAATCCGCCATTCGGAAGGATAATAATTATTTATCCGGTTTGGCAAAACTTTTACCCAGCCAAGTGGCAAGGTTTGATAAGAAAAAAGGTTCCATCCCTTGGTTGTATTTTCAACTTTCAGTTCGCTTCGGCGCAGATAGGAAAGCGCTTCCTCTCTTGACAGGCTAATGACCGGAAAATTTTCTTTTGGCAAAACACTCATGGCCAGATCATGTGCCGGAATCAGGTCCTTTCCCTTGAAAGTTCCCAAATCAATCCCGGCTTTTTTGATATATAATGATTTTGCCAATACCTGAAGTTCCTTCCAGTATTGTCTCGCAAAGGTACGGATACTTTCACCCTGCTTGAATAAGGCATGCGTTTCAGGTATTGAAATGATATCGTTGATCATTTGTGACTCCGTTCCGGAGAGTGCCAATAAATTGATCTCCCGGTATCGATGCAAGGAAGGTGTGGCTTTTTTTTGAAATACGGCGATAAAAAAACCTTCCCCTTTCACCTTATCAGGAAAAAAACGATAACCAAATGCCTGTTTGCGGGGTGATTCTGTTTCGATGATACCCCATTCAGGAACCGTGGATATGCGTACCGATTCCATATTCATTTCAGTAACCAGCCAGTCTGCAATAGCTTCATCTTCTTCGGGTGAAAATGAACAGGTCGCATAAACCAGGATGCCTTCCTCCTGCAAGGCCGGGAGTATGTCGGCGAGAATCCTTTGCTGCCGCTGGCTACATAGCTGTACATTTTCTTCGCTCCATTCTTCGATGGCAGACGGATCTTTTCTGAATAAACCACTACCACTGCAAGGGGCATCAACCACCATCAGATCAAAAAAACCGGGAAGCTGTGCAAAATGAGATGGGTCATTATTGGTAATGACAACCTGATCCGCCCCCCATTTGGTCATGTTTTCCACAAGGATAGCCGCACGGGATTTTATCACTTCGTTGGCAACCACCAACCCATCCTTACAATAATTTGCCAGCAATCCGGATTTACCACCAGGGGCTGCACAAAGATCCAAAACCCTTCTTTGGGTATCGGTTCCAATGGTTTCTTTCAAAACCTGCCATAAAAACATACTGCTGGGTTCCTGCACATAATAAGCGCCTGCGTGAAATAAAGGATCAAGCGTAAAGGATGGCCGGGAAGACAGGTAACGACCCTGTGGACACCAGGGAATGGGAAGCTCCTCCCAATCCGCTTGGGGTATGGGTTTTTGAAGATTATACCGGATAGATGTGATTTTTTCATCAGATGCATGAACAGCTTCAAAGGTCTTTCTATCAAAACCTTTCACACTTTGTAAAGACTGTAGTAATGCATCGGGTACCGCCATTGGCGTAAATATACGAATGAGGACTGTTTTATGGGCTAAATCAGGGGCTGTAATAAGCTTGAACAGAATACACGGTTATTGCTTATTGTTTTTTTTGTGCAAATAACCAGGATACCAGATCCGGTTCCGCAAAGGCTTTTACCCAGCAATCATGGGCTACACCATGATACAGGTTTAATCTTACTTCCGCATGCGCCCTTTTCAATCGTCTGTTAAACTGTTCTGAAAAGGTGGAAGGTACAATGGGATCATTGTCGCCATGAAACAGCCATAGCGGTACTTTACCTGCAAAGAGCCGCGTCGTAGCAGGGTTCCCGGCACCACACATGGAGATGCCTGCAGCAAAATAATCCGGATACCTTGCGATAAGATCCAAAACACCCATCCCGCCCTGAGACAGGCCTGCGATGTAAATCTTTGATGGATCAATTTTGCCTGTCTTCAATAAGGAATCCATCAGCCGTTTTAAAACGGCTGAAATATGGGTGGGATCTTTCCTGAATGGGAAAACCCAATCCTTCGCATATCCGGTTGTAAGATCGATTTGATTTTCAAAATATGCCCAGGAATCATCCGGCGGACATTGTGGAAACAGGACATAAGCCGGATAATGTTCCCTGATGGAATCCCGAAAAAAATATCTTCCGCCGATCTGGAGTTGTTGCTGGTTATCGGTGCCTTTTTCAAAAGCACCGTGCAGAAAAACAAGAAGGGGCAATTTTTTTTCTGAAACGTTCTTGGGAGGTAAGATCCGGTAAGGCAAAACAAGATCCTCCACCTGATAATACCCTTCCTGGTAGGCAGAGAAATCCTGTGCAG
>JAGWTX010000446.1 GCA_028875955.1 Bacteroidota bacterium
AACATATCAACAGACTAATAAAAAACAATAAAGACTTTATAAAAGAATAATTATTATTTATTACTTATTGCTTCATGGCTGATTTTGACCCCCACAAGAACAAGGAAACGATTGACAGGGATTTTGAAGAACAGATCAGACCCAGGGAATTTATCCAGTTCTCGGGACAGGATAAAATAACAGATAATCTGAAAGTGTTTGTGAAGGCGGCAATGCTCAGGGATGAATCCCTGGATCATGTTCTTTTGCATGGTCCTCCCGGACTGGGTAAAACAACGCTGGCGCATATCATTGCTCATGAAATGGGGGTGGGGATGCGGATTACCTCGGGACCGGTGCTCGACAAACCCGGTGATCTGGCGGGATTGCTTACAGGACTGGAACCAAGGGATGTCCTTTTCATAGACGAGATTCACCGTCTTTCCCCCGTGGTTGAAGAGTATTTGTATTCGGCCATGGAGGATTTCACCATTGATATCATGCTGGACAAAGGACCGGGTGCCCGTTCGGTACAAATCACCCTGCAGCCGTTCACCCTGGTAGGAGCCACAACCAGAAGCGGTCTGCTTACTTCTCCACTCAGGGCACGTTTTGGAATACAATGCCACCTGGAATATTACGATGCTTCAGTATTGCTGCAGATTGTGCTCAGGTCTGCATCCATACTGCAGGTAGAAATTGAAGATAAGGCCGCCCGGGAAATTGCTTCCCGCAGCAGGGGAACACCCAGAATAGCCAATTCTTTGCTGAGAAGGGTAAGGGATTTTGCCCAGGTAAAAGGTTCCGGAAAGATAGACACATCCATAACGCAATATGCCCTGAATGCCCTCAATATAGATAAAAGGGGGCTGGATCAGATGGATAATAAAATTTTATCCACCATCATCCATAAATTCAACGGAGGTCCTGTGGGGATAGGGACTATAGCTACAGCTGTAAGCGAGGAAGTGGGAACACTGGAAGAAGTATATGAACCTTTTTTGATTAAGGAAGGTTTTTTGCAGAGAACCCCACGGGGCAGGGAAGCAACAAAGCTTGCCTACGAGCACATAGGAGTATTTCCTGCAGAAACCAATTCACTGTTTTAATAATATTTTTCATGAAGAAAAACCTGGTTTTTACTATTTTGAGCATCTTGCTTGTTTCAATTACCACTCATTCACAGGCATGCACCTCGGCCATAATAACAGGTAAAGTTACCGCAAACGGTAAGCCATTGTTATGGAAACACAGGGATACCGGGCAGGAACAAAACCGCATAGCCCATTTCAATACCGGAAAATATGCTTTTCTGGCCCTTGTGGATGCACCCGATAAAGGGGAAGAAGCGTGGATTGGTACCAACAACGCGGGTTTTTCAATTATGAATACAGCATCCTACAATTTAAAGGATGACCAGGAGAAGGAAATGGACCATGAGGGAAAGCTCATGTTCAGGGCATTGGCAATTTGTGCAGGTCTGGAGGATTTTGAGCGTTTTCTGGATACATTGTCCAGGCCTATGCGGGTGGAGGCCAATTTCGGGGTTACAGACGCTTTTGGAGGAGCGGCTTATTATGAAGTAAACAACCATTCCTGGGTTAAGGTAGACGTTAATGATCCCCGTATTGCTCCAAACGGATACCTGATTTATACCAATTTTTCCTATACCGGAAGAATCAGCCAAGGATCGGGATACATGAGGTATATCACGGCCAGCGATCTTTTTTTGCAGAAATCTTCCACTATGGATTTTACCCCGCAATGGATTTTCAGCCATGTTTCCCGCTCTTTTTACCATGCATTTCTGGGAATGGATCTTTGTGATCCCGTTTTTTCCCCGCAAAATGCCAAAGGATGGTTTATAGACCAGGACTTCATCCCCCGCCGCACCAGCACCTGCTCAATAGTGATAGAAGGGGTAAAGCCAGGGGAAGACCCGCTCAATACCGTCATGTGGACCGTGATGGGATATCCTCCTGCCGGAGTCTGCATTCCCCTGTGGGTGCAAATGGGATCAAGCCAGCCCGCCCTGCTTCTTGGACAAGGGGAAAACAACCTGTCTCCGTTATGTGAAAAGGCCGTTGCGCTCAAGCACCGGGTCTTTCCTGTGGATAGAGGAAACGGTCTGCGCTACATACATTTTTCTTTAATTTACAACAGCCAGGGCACAGGCTTTATGCAACAGCTTGCCATACTGGAAGCGATACTTTTTGAAAAATACGGGGCACTCATTGCCTCCCTGGAAAAAGAAGGTCTTACCGGTAAAAACCTGGCAAAAACCCGGGTAGAAGAGATGTACAAAGAAATCTCGGTCCTGATTGAAGAGGCGTATGACAGACTTTGATGTACAGGAGATACAGGAATTTCTAGAAAAAAAGCTGAGGGGAATAACCCCGGGAACCCTCTCGCTAAAAGGACTTACCGGATCTGCCGTCTTTTTTCCCATAGCATCGTTTGTTAAAAAATCACCCGGCAGGATCCATGTACTGATTCTTGAAAATTCTACAGAAGCCTCTTACGCGGCCGCCGATCTTTCTGTTTTGCTGGGTTACCAGCGCGTGTATCTGTTTCCGGCTTCATACAGGGGAACGGGAAAAACAGCCAGGCCCGATGAGTCCTTCCAGGTGCAGCGGACCATGGCCCTTGGCGCTGTGGCAGAGTTTTACAAAAAGGCTTCAGATATCCTGCTGGTAACTTATCCAAAAGCGCTGCAGGAGGGTATACCTGAAAAAACCAACCTGGACACAGGATATCTGAACGTTAAAAAAGGTCAGACAATATCTCATCAGGATGTAAAAGAGACTCTTTTTACAAATGGATTTGAAAAAACGGACTTTGTAAGTGAACCGGGACAATTTGCCGTCAGGGGGAGTATTCTGGATATTTTTTCCTATGCAGAAAACCGCCCA
>JAGWTX010000447.1 GCA_028875955.1 Bacteroidota bacterium
AGGTTCCCAGAAAATAAAGACCCATCATCACCAATCCCTGCAAACTCAGAAAACCGAAATAATATTTGTCATCTATCACCAGTGAGATGAGTATTGTATACACAGGCAACCTCGCACTGCAACTCATCAGGGGTGTGATAAGGATGGTCAGTAACCTTTCTTTTTTGTTTTCAATATTCCGGGCACTCATGATGGCCGGAACGGCACAGGCAAACCCGCTGATCATGGGCATCACCGATTTCCCGTTCAACCCCACTTTGCGCATGAGTTTGTCGCTGAGGAAACTGATACGGGCCATATAACCGGTGTCTTCCAGTATGGTGATCAAACCGAACAGAATCATGATCTGTGGTACAAACACAAGGATGCCGCTCAAACCCGCCACGATCCCGTTGATAAACAGATCGCTCCACCAGGCATGCGGAAGCACCTGATTTAACCAGTTGGCAGATTCTTTAAATGCCCATTCGATCCCATCCATCGGGAAACGGGCTAACCAGAAAATACTTTGAAAAAGCAGGAATAAAACCGATAACAAAATCACATAACCCCAGGTCTGGTGTAATAATACATTGTCCAGCCAGTCGGTGAACATCTTTCTTTCCAGCGGACCCGGTTCCACTACATGCTGCTGCATGATCTGCCGGATACGCGTATACCGCTGCATGATCTCTTCTGCCTGCGTTTTGGTCGGATTGAATGCATGCTTTTTTTCAATGGACTCGATGGCATGCTGTGCATTATCCGTTAACGGGAAATTTTCATGGTTGATCAGATAGTGGATGCAGGCATAATCGCTCAGGTCAGGGAACAACTGTTTGGTTTCCTCAATGGCTTCGGGGGCCAGTGTCCGGGTATCCATAAAATCGCGCATCAACAAACCCGAGCGTTTACGGGCCACCAGGGCCAGCACTTTTTTCAAATCGGAAAGACCCTTGTTTTTTCTGGGGTTCACCGAAACAACCGGGATACCCAATTCTGCTTCCAGGCCGTTGATGTCTATCTGTATGTCTTTTTTGGCAGCAATATCCGTCATGGTTAATGCCATGACCACCGGTATCTTCAGATCGATGATCTGACTGCAAAAAAGAAGGTTTCTTTTGAGGTTACTGGCATCCGCCACCAGCAAAACCATATCGGGTTTGATATCCGGATCCGCACCCATCAGAACTTTATAGGCAACCCATTCATCTTCTCTGCGGGGATACAGGCTGTAAGTACCGGGTAAATCGATCAGTTCTGTCTGCAGCTTATCATCCAGATGCAGCAAACCTGTTTTTTTATCCACGGTTACCCCAGGGAAATTACCCACTTTCTGATTCAAACCGGTGAGGGCATTGAACAAAGAGGTTTTCCCGCTGTTCGGGTTACCTACCAACGCAATATGTAAGCCTGATTTTGCCAATGGGATCGAATGGTTGCAAAAGTAACCGCTAACCGTAGCTACTTGTTACGAGATTGGGAACAGAATCTGTTTGTTTTTTTTCAACAGCTGTTCGTTACAGGCACATCCGCTTATTTTTGCACAATAAAAAACCTGTATGAAACGAATTCTGCTGCTGCTTCTTTTTTTGCCCCTGCTTGTTTTTTCTCAAAGTAAACGAAAAAAAAGACTGGCTGAAGCAAAAGCCAATGCAGAACTGGTTACCCAACTGACCCGTCATATTCAATACCTCTCCGATGATAAGCTGGAGGGCCGGAGAGCCGGAACCCCCGGTGAAAAACTTGCCATGCAATACATTATTGCACAATATGTAGCCATGGGTATGGAGCCCGCCGGTAATAATGGCTACCAGCAGGAGTTTACGATTGACGAGGGCAAACAGCTGGATGCGGCAAATTACCTGGAAGTTGATGGTCAAACACTGTCTGTGATGCAGGATTATTTCCCTTTATCCTTTTCTGCAGTGAAAGAAGTAAAGGGCGCACCCGCCATGGCCCTGAATGAAGCAGGTCAGCCCTGGTTCAAAGACCTGAAAGAAGTGCTGGAAGAAAATAAGAACAACCCGCATTTCAATATGGAAGATGCGATACATCAGCTGGCAAATGCCGTTGCTGCCAAAAAAGCAACCGCCCTTTTTCTGTATAATACTTCCGGGGTAACAGATAATATACAATACAATAAATTCGATACCAGCAGCCCATCACCTATTCCGGTGATATATCTGACACCGGAAGGACAAAAAAAATATTTTTCAGATAAGGCGGCTACACTGGACATAGCGCTAAAAGTTAGCTTTATCCATTCAAAAAGAACAGCCAGAAATATCGTCGCATTTATCAATAACCATGCTGCCAATACCGTTATACTGGGGGCACATTATGATCACCTGGGATATGGAGAAGACAAAACGGCACTGGATACGGGCCACCTGATTCATAACGGTGCCGATGACAACGCCAGCGGTACGGCCGCCTTGCTGGAACTGGCCAGGATGTTAAAGGGTAAGACCCAGCAACACAACAATTACCTGATCATACATTTTTCAGCGGAAGAACTCGGTTTACTGGGCAGTAAATACTGGCTGGAACATCCCACAAAACAGATCCATCCCAATTATATGATCAATATGGATATGGTGGGCCGTTATGATACCACACATAAACTCACCGTAGGCGGGTTCGGCACTTCCCCGGTTTGGTCAGAAGTGTTGGCTGCGGAAAAATCCGATCTGCTGATCAAGACGGATAGTTCGGGATCCGGACCCAGTGATCATGCAGCTTTTTATCGCAAGGACATGCCGGTCCTGTTCCTTTTCACCGGCAGTCATCCGGATTATCACAAAGCCACCGACGATTGGGATAAGATCAATTACCAGGGAGAAAAAGACATTGTAAAATGGGTATATCAGATCATTGAACTGACAGACAGCAAAGGCAAAC
>JAGWTX010000448.1 GCA_028875955.1 Bacteroidota bacterium
ACCATGGAACTGTTACCTGCCCAGAAAAAATTCTCATCCTATTTCAATATTGATAATGGAACCGGAAAGATCAGGGGCATCTATCTGCAGGGCAATGAAGCCTGCCGTTCTATTTTTACCCAGTGGCTGGAACCCTTCTATGACCTGGGAGCAAAGACCGTCACCATCAGCAATACCGGCGGTACCGATCACCTTTCCTTTGATGCGGTTGGCTTACCCGGATTCCAGTTTATCCAGGATGAAATCGAATACAACAACCGTACACACCATAGCAACATGGACGTGTATGATCACCTGGTTCCGGATGATTTGAAACAAATTGCCACGATCGTAGCAGCTTTTGTATATGATGCGGCACAGCGCGACCAGAAATTACCCCGGAAAGAACTGCCAAAACCCAGGACTTCCGGAAGATAGCAGCTGTATACTGGAAATTTCGTCCGTTAAAAAAAGGGATGGGCAAACATCGGTTTTGCCCATCCCTTTTGCATTACAGAATTACTTAAAATAGTCCGGGAATCCGTTTTTCTTTTCCACAAGTTCTGCTTTCCATTCTGTAGGACAGAGGCATCATTTATATTTGTTGCCCATGGCAAAATCGAGTTCAGATACCCCATTGATGCAGCAACACAGGGCCATCAAACAGAAATATCCTGATGCCATTTTATTGTTTCGGGTGGGTGATTTTTATGAAACATTCGGGGAGGATGCCATCCTGGCATCCAAAGTATTGGGCATCACCCTTACCAAAAGAAACAATGGGGCAGCTTCCTCGAGTGAACTGGCGGGTTTTCCATACCATGCATTGGATACCTATCTGCACAAACTGGTGAAAGCAGGTTACCGGGTGGCGATCTGCGACCAGCTGGAAGACCCCAAAACGGTCAAGGGAATCGTCAAACGGGGCGTTACCGAAATGGTGACACCGGGTATTGCCACCAATGATAAACTGCTCGAACACAAAAGCAATAACTTTTTAGCAGCCCTGCATTTTACCGAAAACCAGACCGGTATCGCCTTTCTGGATATATCCACCGGTGAGTTTTTTATTGCCGAAGGAAACGATGAATACATCGACAAATTGTTGCAGGGTCTTCAACCGGCCGAAGTCATCTATCAGCGCAGTTACCAGAAACATTTCAAGGAAATCTTTGGAACAAGGTTCTATACCTACACCATGGAAGGCTGGTTATTTGAAGAAGGATTTGCCACCGAAAGCCTGCTCAAACATTTTCAAACCCATTCGCTCAAGGGGTTTGGCATTGAAGACATGCACCAGGGCATTACCGCCGCCGGCGCCATCCTGTATTATCTGAAAGAAACGGAACATCCGAACCTCCAACACATCAGTTCGATCCAACGGATGGAAAGAGAAGACTTTCTCTGGATGGATCGCTTCACGATAAGAAACCTCGAACTACTGCATACAGGTTCCGATACAGGAAACAGCCTGTTAAAAGTACTGGACAATACGGTAAGTCCGATGGGTGCCCGGTTATTAAAACGATGGATGATCTTTCCTTTGAAAGATGTGGGCCGTATCAATGAGCGTTTGGACACTGTGGGTTTTCTGATCCTGCAATCCGATCTGCGAAAACAGCTGGCCCAGGCCATCAAGATCTGCGGGGATATCGAAAGACTGGTGAGTAAGATCCCCATGAAAAAAATCAACCCGCGGGAAATTGTACAGCTCGCGCGTGGTTTGCAGCAGACAGAACTGATTAAAACCGCCTGTTCACAACAGGGCAACCCCTATCTGCAAAGATTAGCGGATGCGCTCAACGGCTGTCATTACATCGTTGAAAAAATTGAAAGGGAAATCGTAGACAATCCACCGGTAGCGGTTAACAAGGGATCTGTGATCCGGGAAGGCGTGCATGCAGAACTTGACCAGCTCAGAAATATCGCCAGTGGCGGCAAGGAATACCTGGTCAATATCCAGCAACGGGAATCTGAGAAAACAGGTATTTCCTCCCTGAAAATCAGTTTTAATAATGTTTTCGGTTATTACCTGGAAGTAACCAATATCCACAAGAACAAGGTACCCGCAGACTGGATCAGAAAACAGACACTGGCCAATGCAGAGCGGTATATCACACCGGAATTAAAAGAGTATGAAGAAAAGATAACCGGTGCGGAAGATAAGATCCTCCAGATCGAAATGGATTTGTATGAACAGCTTCTACTGGCACTGCAGGATTTTATCGCACCCATCCAGGTGAATGGGAATATCCTGGCTACGATGGATTGCCTGTTGTGTTTTGCAGAGAACGCCCTTCTGTTCGGTTATAAGCGTCCTGAAATGCATGAAGGTTATGAACTGAACGTAACTGCCAGCCGGCACCCGGTTATTGAAAGGAATCTTTCAGCCGATGAAACCTATGTTTCCAATGATATCCTGCTGGATCCTTCGACCCAACAGGTTATCATCCTGACCGGTCCGAATATGAGCGGTAAGAGTGCATTGCTCCGACAAAC
Organism: Bacteroidota bacterium; assembly: GCA_028875955.1. Classification (GTDB taxonomy): domain Bacteria; phylum Bacteroidota; class Bacteroidia; order Chitinophagales; family Chitinophagaceae; genus Sediminibacterium. The sequence goes on from JAGWTX010000448.1 coordinate 2,479, forward strand.
CGCACTGATCACCCTCATGGCACATATGGGAAGTTTTGTTCCCGCCGACACCGCAAAAATCCCACTGACGGATAAAATCTTTACCCGTGTAGGTGCCAGTGATAACCTGAGTGGTGGTGAATCTACCTTTATGGTGGAAATGAATGAGACGGCAAGTATCATCAATAACATTTCCAAAAGAAGCCTGATCCTGCTGGATGAGATCGGTCGGGGCACGTCTACCTATGATGGTATTTCAATTGCCTGGAGTATTGTGGAATACCTGCACAGCTCCCCTGCCGCACCCAAAACCTTGTTCGCCACGCATTACCATGAATTGAATGAGTTGGAAGACAAACTCACGAGGGTAAAAAACTTTCATATCACCAACAAGGAGGTTGGCAATAAAATCATCTTCCTGCGCA
>JAGWTX010000449.1 GCA_028875955.1 Bacteroidota bacterium
TTTATAACCAGGATCTGAACTTTGAAAGAGGTTTTGATTCTGGTTATTTCAACAATTCTTCATAAAAAAACTTCGCAGCCGGTTTAACCCAAACTACGAAGTCATCTTTTCAAACCTATTATGAAAGAAAAATGTGCTGTAAAAATTATTGCCCGGCTTGTTTTTGAGCATCCGCTTTCATCTGTGCATTGGCCGAGATCAGGAACTGGACGTTTCTGTTCTGGTTTCTTCCTTCTTCGGTATCATTGCTGTATTTGGGAGATTCCTCACCATAACCCCTCAAGGTTAATCTGTCTGAATTGATACCATTGCTGATCAGATAATTATTTACAGATGTACATCTTTTGACAGACAAACTCTGGTTGTATTCTACAGAGCCGGTATTGTCTGTATGGCCCTGTGTTTCAATATTGGTATCGGGATATTTGATCAATATCGCATTTAACTTATCCAGGCTGGTTTTTGATGCTGAACTGAGGTCAGAACGATTGATACCAAACAGGATCTTATCGCTGAATTCTACCACGATTCCCTCACCTACCCTTTCTACCTTGGCATCCGGAAGGTCTTTTTGAATATCTGCGGCCTGTTTATCCATTTTATGACCAATGATCGCACCACCTACTCCGCCTACTGCAGCACCGATAATGGCACCCAGTCCAACATGCCCGGACATACTACCGATCGCACCACCAACGGCAGCACCACCTGCTGTGCCGATAACGGCCCCTTTTTGTGATTTATTCAAAGAAGAACAACTGATAACCAGTTAAAGCATAAGCATTGAAGCTGCTAAGCGGATAATTTTATTCATAATCATACCTATTGATGTTTGTGAAACAGGAAACTACCTGTTCGCGGAAACGTTTAAAGACATTTCCAATCAATACGTAAAACTCCGAAAATGAAATGGGTTGCCGTTACAGCAAGTGGGGTATTTCTTACACATTTTACTGAAACCAGCAGAATAGCTGGGTTATCAGAGCATCATTTTCACTGTCATCTCCTTCAACAGACCGGCATCCGATCCGCCCCCGTTATGAACACCCACACTACGCAGGTTATACTGGTGAAGAAGCAATAATATCTTTTCAACACCGGAATAATCATATTTTCTGGCTGCCCCCAGATAATCCCTGACAAAATAAGGGTTCACCCCGATGGCACTTGCAACCGATTTTTCATCCGGGCTGGGTACACTGAAAATCATAAAAACCTTACTAAAGAAATTATACAGCGCCGGCAGGATCATCTGAATGGGGCCTGCTTTGGGATTGGCTTCAAAATAATGGATGATCCGGATGGCTTTGGGCAGGTCTTTCTGGGCAATGGCGGTTTGCAGTTCAAAAACATTGAACTCCTTGCTGACACCTATGTAATTCTCGATATCGTCTTCAGTGATGTTTTTCCGGGTTCCTAAATTGACAGCCAGTTTCTCAATCTCATTCTGAATCCGGCTCAGGTCATTACCGATATGATCCACCAGCAGGTGCAGCGCTTTGGGTGAGATGGTAAGACCGTGATGCTGAACCATCTGACCCGCCCATTCCGGCAACTGGTTATCATACATTTTTTTGGTAGTCAGTACTTCTGCCTTTTGTTTGAGCAGTTTGGATAATTTGGAACGGCCGTCCACTTTTTTCTCCTTGTAACTAACCACAAAAACCGTTGAAGGAAGCGGGTTTTCGATATACCCCTCCAATTTTTCAATATCACGCATCTGCTGTGCTTCCTTCAATAACACAACCTGTCTTTCGGCGAACATCGGATACCGCATACAGGCATTTACCACCGATGCCCATTCTGCATCCTTACCATAAAAAACAGACAGGTTAAAACCGGATTCCGATTCGGAAAGAATATGGTGTTCGGCATAGTTCACCACCTTGTCAATAAAAAAGGATTCCTCCCCTTCCAGCCAATAAATGGGTTTAAACACCCCTTTTTTCCAATCTGCTATGATTTTTTCAGCCGACATGGTTGCAAAGATGTAGCAGGAGATACGAAATATGAAATCGGTTTATCAACAGATGTAAATAAGCATTTATCCCTTAACCAGCTGGATACTGTCTTCTGTCAATAAAGGCAGGTTTTGAAAACGAAGTATGATATTGGCGGTTACCACCACATCCCGCTGACAATAGGCGACAATCCTGTCCAGATTCCCCTCTTTGTAATACACATCCTGTACATCTGCTCCATTGATATCCGATTTTGAACTGGGGATCCCCAATACATTGGCCAATAGATGCAGGGATACATAATTCTTGTTATCGCCGAATTTCCACCAGTTCAGCGTATCAAACATCCTGACTTCCCAGGGTTTTTTGTCATGAAGCCTGAGAAATTCAGGCAATGCCAGCCCCCGGATCAGCATCCGCCGGCAGATATAGGGGATATCAAACTCCCGGATATTATGGCCTCCGAATTGGAAATTCCGGTGATACTGAAACATTTTGGTACATAAATCCGTAAAATTTCTGAGTATTTCTACCTCATCATCACCATAGATACTTTTCATTTTCAAGCCTTTTCCACCCTCCTGCCTGTTATAAAAAAAGGCGGTAGAAATGCAGATTATTTTACCGAATTCTGCCAGAATACCCGCTTTTTTCCGATAAATATCTTCCGGATCAGCATCTTCTGGCACGGTTTTCGCAATTTTGTCCAAAAACAGGGATTGCCAGTCGGGATCCAGGTCTGCAAAGGCCGGAGAGGCTGGAACGGTCTCAATATCAATGATCAATAAATCCGAAAGCATCTTACCAACGTTTTAATTTTTTGTAGCTAAAAAATGCAATCATGAGTAACCTCGAAAGTTCAACTGGTGAAGGATTCAGTAATCCTTCCCAACCCAAAGACAACCGTAAACTAATAT
>JAGWTX010000450.1 GCA_028875955.1 Bacteroidota bacterium
TTTACCGATAGGCTTGCAGGGTAAATCTTATTTGTCATTACCCAATTCTAAAGTAGGTTTGCAAAAGCAATCAGGTATTGTCAAATCAATGAAATTTCAGGCATATGAGTTTTCGCAATTTTAAGATGGTCGGATACGTGGTATATGGCAGGGGCAGTTTTAATCAACTGGATGAAATCCTTGCCCCACAAAGAAAAGAAGGTCTTCCCATGATCTTTTTGGTAGATCATTTTTTTGAAGGAAAGCCCCTGGCCAGCCGGGTACCCCTTCGCGGAAACGACAGGATTATCTTTGTCGATACCAGTTTTGAACCCAAAACCTCCCAGGTTGATTCCTTGGCAAACGGCCTAAAAGAAAGCTATGGTACCATCAGTGGCGTGATCGGCATCGGTGGCGGTTCTGTCATAGACCTGGCCAAAGCTGTTTCACTGATGATGACAAATCCCGGATCCTCGGCCGATTACCAGGGTTGGGATTTGGTAAAATATCCCGGTGTTTACAAGGTAGGCATACCCACCCTTAGCGGAACTGGTGCCGAAGTAAGCAGAACAACCGTTTTAACCGGACCCACCCGCAAATTGGGTATGAACAGTGATTTCACGCCTTTTGACCAGATCGTTCTTGACCCCGAATTGACCAAAAACGCTCCGGAAAACCAGCGTTTCTACACGGGAATGGATTGTTATATTCATTGTATCGAAAGCCTGCAAGGGACTTACCTCAACGAATTCAGCAAGAGTTACGGCGAAAAAGCATTGCAGCTTTGTCAGAAAGTGTTTATTGAAAAAGACCACTGGGATGACAGTTCCGATGACCAGCTCATGATGGCTTCTTTCGCCGGCGGAATGAGTATCGCTTATTCCCAGGTGGGGGTGGCACATGCTGTAAGTTATGGCCTGAGCTATCTGTTGGGCACCAAACACGGTATTGGCAACTGTATCGTAATGAATCATCTCGAAGAATATTATCCTGCCGGTGTAAAGGAATTTAAATACATGGTGGAAAAAAATAAGATTGATATCCCAACCGGGATCTGTAAAAACCTGACGGATGAACAATTCGAAACCATGATGAACGTTTCAATGGGCATGAAACCGCTCTGGGAAAATGCCCTGGGCAAAGACTGGGAAAAGATCATGACCAGAGAAAAACTCCGTGCCTTATATGAAAAACTATAAGTGTTAGAAGATATCTGCCCGGGACCCTAAAATCAGATTTTTCCGCGATTCAGTCTTTATATACAAGCTCATGAAATACCTGGTTTATCTTTTACCTGCCTTAGCGGGAATAACCATTACCACCCAGGCTGGCGTGAACAGCCAATTGCGGGTGGCCATCAATAACCCCTGGGTGGCTGCCTTTATCTCCTTTCTGGTAGGAACCTGCTTTCTCGGACTCATTCTCCTCTTTACCCGGCAACCCATACCTTCCTTTACCCAGCTGAAAAGCATCGAGCTTTATAAATTTACAGGGGGACTCCTGGGTACGTTTTTTGTTACCGTCATCATCCTCACTGTTCAGAAAATCGGGGCCGCCAATGTATTTGCGCTGGTTATCGCCAGTCAGCTTTTCATGGCCATGTTATACGACCATTTGGGCTTATTCGGCCTGCCTCAGAGTCCTGTTAACTGGGTTAAGATCCTGGGGGCATTGCTTTTGATATCCGGGGCATACCTGGTAAATAAAAAATAATGGGTTAAGAACGGTGCATTACGCTTTATGAATCGTTCTTTCCAGCGCCTAAAACGCATAAATCCCGGAAGTATCCTGCACATCACAGCAGATAAATCCGTAATTTAATCCCTCCCTTTACAAATACGATACCACATGAAAAAATTTACCCTATTCCTGATTTGTTTGGCAGGTCTGGCTTTTGCACAGGCACAACCCTTCTCTGCCAGCTATTTTACCGGTATGCAATGGCGCATGATTGGACCACACAGGGGTGGTCGGACAGTAGGCGCCTGCGGAGTACCCTCACAACCCAATGTGTTTTATATCGGCGTAAACAACGGGGGTGTCTGGAAAACCGATGACTACGGCCGCACCTGGAATCCGATTTTTGATAAAATGTCTACCGGATCCGTGGGTGATATCGCAGTGGCCGAATCCAATCCGGATGTGATTTATGTGGGAAGCGGTGAAGGAATCCAACGCCCCGATCTTTCTGTTGGTGACGGGATCTATAAATCCACGGATGCGGGTAAAACCTGGACCAATATGGGTTTGCACGATGCACAACAGATTGGCGGCATTGTTGTAGATCCCAAAAACGAGAACCGTGTTTTTGTTGCCGCACTCGGCCACCCTTACGGACCCAATACCGAGCGGGGTGTCTATCGCAGCCTGGACGGGGGAAAGACCTGGCAAAGAATCCTGTACAAGGATGAGAATACGGGAGCCATCCAGGTGAGCCTGGATCCCAATAACAGCAATATTATCTATGCAGATCTCTGGGCGGGTCGCCAGGGTCCCTGGGAAAATGGTCAATGGAACGGTTCTGAAAGCGGTCTTTATAAATCAACAGATGGTGGAGATACCTGGAAGAAATTAACCAAGGGGCTTCCCACTACAGAACAGGGGCTTGGCAGGATCGGTTTCGGTATCGCCCCTACGAATAGCAACCGGCTGTATGCAACCGTAGATGCAGGAAATTATGGGGGGATCTATCGCAGTGATGACGCCGGAGAAAGCTGGACCCTGATGAGTAAAGACGGTCGGTTTTGGGGAAGAGGAAGTGATTTTGCCGAAGTAAAAGTTGACCCCACCAATGCGGATATTGTGTACAGTGCAAACGTTGTTACCTGGAAATCGGTGGATGGTGCCAAAACCTGGACCGGATTCAGGGGTGCACCCGGGGGCGACGACTATCACCG
>JAGWTX010000451.1 GCA_028875955.1 Bacteroidota bacterium
GGCATACTTCCCACCCCGGAAGAAACACAGCGTTTTGTACAGGATGCCGACCCAAAAGCCTTTGAACACCTGGTTGACCGCCTTATGGCCCAGCCCCAGTATGGCGAGAAAATGGCCATCAGCTGGATGGATATTGCACGGTATGCCGATTCACATGGTTACCAGGATGATAATTACCGCTCACAATGGCCCTGGCGCGACTGGGTGATACATGCCCTGAATACCAATATGCGCTATGATAATTTTGTTACCTGGCAGCTGGCCGGCGACCTGCTGCCCAATGCCACCAAGGAACAGATCCTGGCAACCGGTTTCAACCGCAACCATAAGATTACGGAAGAAGGGGGCGTGATCGATGAGGAATACCGGATCCAATATGTGGATGACCGTACCAAGACCTTTGGCCGCGCATTCCTGGCAACCACCATCGAGTGCGCCAAATGTCATGATCATAAATACGATCCCATCACCCAGAAAGACTATTACCGCATCTCCGCTTTCTTTAACAGCATCAAGGAGGTGGGATTGGAATCTACCGTTGGCGGCCCTGAAACCTATGCCAAGAACCCGCGGATGCAGATCACCAATGAAGATGTGCGCACGACGCTCAAGTACATCAACAAACTGGACACCAATAAACTGGAAGTATCGGTGATGAAGGACAGGGACACGGCCCGCAAAACCTACTTGCTGGCACGTGGTAACTATGATGCCCCTACCGAAGAAGTGTTTCCCTCCACACCGGTTGCTATACTCCCCTTTGACAGTACCGTTTATCCCCGTAACCGGCTGGGTTTGTCTGAATGGTTATTCGATAAAAAAAATCCGCTTACTGCAAGGGTTTTTGTGAACCGCATGTGGCAGGAGTTTTTTGGCCGCGGTCTGGTGAAATCCGCCGCAGATTTCGGGATGCAGGGCGATCTGCCCACACACCCCGCCCTGCTGGACTGGCTGGCGGTTGATTTCAGCGAACATGGCTGGGATATGAAGCGATTGGTCAGACAGATCGTTCTCTCTGCAACCTATCGCCAGTCGAGCCGGATCAGCAAGGAAAAATTACAGGCCGATCCGCTGAATATTCTCTGGTCTTATGCACCCCGTGTCCGTTACCCGGCCGAGCTGGTGCGTGACATGCTGTTAAGCAGCAGCGGGCTTCTGAACCCCATGATCGGTGGTCCGAGTGTGAAACCCTATCAGCCACCGGGCTTGTGGGAAATGGCCACTTCAGGTCGGGGATTATTAAAAAAATATATCCAGGATACCGGACAGCTATTGTACCGGCGCGGTCTGTATACGTTTATCAAAAGAACGGTTCCCCCTCCCTCGATGATGCTGTTTGATGCAAGCAACCGGGATGAATGCCAGGTAAGCCGTTACCGCACCAATACTCCTTTACAGGCATTGATCATGCTGAATGATCCCACCATGCTGGAAGCTTCAAAAGCACTGGCTGATAAAATATTGCAGCATTCTACTGATGGCAACCAGGTTCTTGACCAGGCTTTTGAACGGATCATCTGCCGCAAACCTTCGGCAAAGGAACTGGCTCAATTGCTGGGTTATTGGAATGATGCTAGACAGGATATTGGCAAAGAAAAAGGCGCAGCGGAAAAAATCATTGCGCCCGGGGTATACCAACCCAAAACCAAAGACAAGATCTTACTGGCGGCTACCATGCAGACCATCCAGATCATTTACAATATGCAGGAAGCGATCACCAAAACCTGATTATGGAAAAACCATTATTCGAACATGCACTCAATGTGAACCGCCGGAAATTTATTTCACGGATGAGCGTTGGGCTGGGTGCTGCCGCGCTGGGTTCCTTATTGATACCCGATCTGTTCAGTGGCAGTTCACCCGAAGAAGCCATTATGCAGGGCGTGCCGCATTTTGCGCCCAAGGCCAAACGGGTAATTTATCTTTTCCAGAACGGCGCCCCCTCGCAACTGGAGTCTTTTGATTACAAACCGCTTTTGTGTAAAATGGAGGGTGAGGATCTGCCCGAATCCATCCGCATGGGTCAGCGATTGACGGGAATGACTTCCGGGCAAACCCGGTTTCCCCTGATCGGTTCTTATTATGGGTTTAAACAATACGGAAAATCCGGCGCCTGGATCAGCGATCTGTTTCCGCATATGGCCGGTGTGGCAGACGATCTCTGCATTATCCGATCCATGAACACGGAAGCCATTAACCATGATCCGGCACTTACTTTTTTCCAGTCGGGTGCACAACAGGGGAACCGGCCGAGTATGGGCTCCTGGGTGAGTTACGGGTTGGGAACTGAAAACAATAACCTACCCGCCTTTTGTGTTTTGCTGTCGAGAGGAAAAGGAAATGGCCAGGGCGTCTATTCCAAACTATGGACCAATGGTTTTCTGGATTCGGTTCACCAGGGTGTACAGTTCAGCAGTGGTGACAATCCCATCCTATACCTGCAGGATCCGGAAGGGATGGACCGGAAGACGCGCCGTAAAATGATTGACCAGATCGATGCCCTGAACCAGGATGCCTACCAGGATTTTGGAGATCCTGAAATTGCGGCCAAGATCCAGCAATATGAAATGGCTTTCCGGATGCAGACAGCCGTACCGGAGATCATGGATACTTCAAAGGAATCGGATAATATCATCAAACTTTATGGACCGGATTGCCTGGTGCCAGGCACATATGCAGCCAACTGTTTACTGGCAAGGAAGCTTTCCGAGAACGGTGTCCGTTTTGTACAACTGTATCACCAGGGATGGGATCAGCATGGTAACCTGCCCAATGAAATGAAGGGCCAGGCTATGGATGTAGACCAGCCCTCCGCTGCACTGATCACTGATCTCAAACAAAGGGGATTACTCGACGAAACACTTGTG
>JAGWTX010000452.1 GCA_028875955.1 Bacteroidota bacterium
ACCAGGTCCGGTTGAGAAGTGTAGATTTTATATTGATGCGCCTGCAGCGAAAGCACCCGGTCTACATTTGCCATGGCTTGTAACAAAGACAAATCCACGCTGTCACTGAATTGTATGGTAACGATATGCTGGTCTTTTTCTCCTTTTTGTAATTGCGCGAGCGTATCATCTGCCACAATATTTCCCTTATTGATGATCACCACGCGGTCGCAGATGGCTTCCACCTCCTGCAGGATATGAGAAGAGAAGAGTACGGTTTTGTTTTGCCCCTGTTGTTTGATCACATTCCGGATCTCGATGATCTGGTTCGGATCAAGTCCGCTGGTAGGTTCATCCAGGATCAATACTTCCGGATCATGGATCAGGGCTGCGGCCAACCCCACTCTTTGTTTATATCCTTTGGACAACTGCCCGATTTTTTTTCTCGCTTCCACAGTTAAACCGGTTAATGCAATCACCTGCTCAACGGCTTTTTTTACATGGGGTAATTGATGAACCCCGGCAATAAAAGACAGGTATTCCCGCACATACATTTCCGGGTACAGCGGATTGGCTTCGGGTAAATAGCCGATCTTTTTTTTCACTTCGATCGGATGTGCCTGAACATCCAGTCCACAAACAAGCGCTTTGCCCGTATCCGCCTGTAAATAACCGGTAATGATCTTCATTGTGGTACTCTTACCCGCACCATTGGGTCCCAGAAAACCCACGATCTCCCCTTTCTTCACTTGAAAAGAAGCACCGTTCACGGCTTTCTGTTCTCCGTATTGTTTGAGTAATTGTGAAACTTCAATTGACATGACCCGATCTTTCGGGTAAAATTAAAGGAATGACGGTTAAGGCTTTGATAAGATTGTTCAATCAACCAGTTCTTCAGAACTTTCGGGCAAATGATCATATTCTCCCCTGATGGCATACCAGCCAAATATGACCATACCAATGGCAATCGGGATAAATATCACGATAAAGACAGCCCATTGGATTTTGGTATCCAACAGGGGCTTGGCCGCAATTTCCGCCAGACCGGTTTTTATCAGATAAAACACCGATAAGAATCCCAAGAGGATCCAGATCACACCCGCCCATCTTTTTACCTGGTTCATAGTTTAGGTTTTTTCAATTATATACTATTTAGTTTACCGGTTGATCTCAGGATCAATCCGGTTTCTGATATACAATGCCCCGATAACCAGGCAGACCACAGAAACAATGATCGGATACATGAGCCCGGCCAGTTTGTCGTTTGTATAAATCGTTGTCAGTAAGGTTGCGATAAACGGGGTCAATCCGCCAAATACGCCATTACCGATATGATAAGGCAATGACATGGAAGTATAGCGGATTCTTGTCGGGAACAATTCCACCAGGAAGGCGGCGATCGGTCCGTACACCATGGTCACATACAGGATCATGATAAACACAAAAAACACAATTTTCCAGTATACACCCGTACCCAGGGTCTTGGACATTTTTGTTTCGGGCTTCAGGGTGATTTTTCCCGACGCATAAACCGTGTCCTTGATCGATCTGGCAACCATCATCCCGTCTTCATAATAGGATTTATTGACTTCCGTCCGAAGCGTATCATTGGTTTTTGCAATGGGTACAAATGTGTTTTGAATCTGCCGCAGATCGGTGAGTTCCTGTTTTGCATCAATATCCGTCAGGGTATAGATCTGGTTGAACAGCGGCCGGTAGGTAAGGATGGCCAGTAACATCCCACCCAGCATGATCCATTTCCTGCCGATCCTGTCACTCAGAAAACCAAAGAAAACAAAAAAGGGTGTGGCAAATAAAATTGCCCAGATGAGGATGGTGCGCGACTGGTCAAAATCAACCTTACAAACATTCTCGATAAAGGATTGCGCATAAAATTGTCCGGTATACCATACCACACCCTGGCCCATGGTGGCACCAAACAAGGCGATCAACACCATTTTCAGGTTTGATTTATGACCGAAACTTTCCTTTAAAGGATTAACAGAGCGAGTACCGGCCGTTTTCAGGGCTTCGAACAACGGCGACTCTTTCATCTTTAAACGGATATAGATAGAGATCACAACAAGCACGCTGGATGCCAGAAAAGGGATGCGCCAGCCCCAGTCGTTGAATTTTGCAATGGAACGGGCTTCGTCTGTATCCAAACCATGGCGTGTAACCAGGATCACCGCCAATGAGACAAACAATCCCAGGGTGGCCGTTGTCTGTATCCAGGATGTGAAAAAACCTCTTCGGTGATGGGGTGCGTGTTCGGCAACATAGGTTGCGGCGCCGCCATATTCCCCACCCAATGCCAAACCCTGCATCAATCGCAGCACCAGCACCAATATGGGTGCCGCATACCCGATCGTGGCAAAACCCGGCACCAGTCCGATCGCGAAAGTGGATCCACCCATGATGACAAGGGTGAGCAGGAATGTGTGTTTACGTCCGATCAGATCGCCGAGTCTACCAAAAACAAGGGCGCCAAAAGGGCGTACGATAAACCCTGCTGCAAAAGTAGCCAGGGTCGACAGCAAAGCAGCGGTGGGATTGGTTTTGGGAAAGAACTGACTTGCCAGAACGGTAGCCAGGCTGCCGAAAATATAAAAGTCGTACCATTCGATTAAAGTGCCCAGGGAAGAAGCCCCGATCACTTTCCAGATACCTTTTGTTTCTTTCATGTGTGTATTCATGATCATTCAGGCTACAGGTAATGGGTTATAGAATATTTCCGTTTTCAATCAATTTTGCCAAAACACATTTTACCAGCTGGTAAATATTCTTCAACATACACAAAAGCATTTACTTATCCAAGGTTTAACCTGCAATCGGTCCAGGTGAAACAAAAAGAAAAAGAAAACATGGAATTGTATCCGTTAAAATC
>JAGWTX010000453.1 GCA_028875955.1 Bacteroidota bacterium
TGATCGGCCACCCTTTATCCTGGAAGATGTGAAGGGCGCCAATCTGAAGGGAATACAGGCACAAAGAAAAGAAGGTATTCCTGCATTTGTTTTTAAAGAGGTGACCGGACTGAAAACAATCGATGTTGCGGGTGTGCAGGATGGTAAAAAAGAATAGGAAAATATCTTAAATGAATTAAATGAGCAGTATGAAAACAATGGGGAAAATAGCTTTGTTCTGTATATCGGGATGGTTCTCCAGCCTGCAGGCGCAGACCTTGCTGGTGTATGGCGATAAGGCGGATACGATTGAGATCAATGCTACAAAAGATTTGCTGAAGGATTGGAAACAGTCTGTTAAAGAGCGCGTGACCATGGTGCCATACCATGCAGGACTATCCACTTCTGCTTATGCCCATATCATTTATATCGGAACAGCAAAATCCAATTCTTTTATCCAGGATTATACACAGACGCATCCAAACGGTAAGTTTTCGAAACCATTGGAGCCGGAAACATTCGTGTTGCAGACAACCTCCCCAAAAACACTGTTGATTGTTGGTGCGGATACCCGTGGAACTTTTTACGGCATTTATGATTTTTCACAAAAGATACTGGGTGTTGATCCAAACACGTACTGGATCGGGTATCAGCAAAAGACAAAAGACAAGTTGGTCATTCCGGAATTGTCGTTCCGGAAACCGGCACCGGTATATAAGTATCGCGGGTATTTTGATAATGACAATGACCTGCTTGCCAATTTCAAAGGCCGAAAACTGATTGTTGAACTGGATCTCTGGAAAGAGATCATCAATACGGTGGCAAGGCTCGGGTATAACTATATCGATATCCATGACCTGCTCGGCAGACCGGAATATTATCTGCGCGATTATTATATCAAACTGACAACCTATCATACGGATCTGAAGCTGGTGGATGAAGTGATTGATTATGCCCACAGTAAAGGGTTGCTGGTGCAGATACCCATGTATCTGGGATGGGAATTCAAACATATCACACTGGACCAGACCTGTTTGACAAAATATTACGATTTGTGGATGGAGACCTACCAATACTATCTCACCCAGACCCCGCTGGGCAAAGCGGATTTGTTTTTACAAAGACCCCGGCATCCTTTTTACGATTGGGCCTATAAATGCCCGGAAGAAACAGCCGCCGGCATCAGGACAGGTGACCTGATGAATAAGATGTTCGAAGGCTTGTACCAGCTATTGCAGAAATACAGACCCGGCAGTGTATTGTTCTGTGATCTCTGGTCGGAGGGAAGACCCCTTTGGGCCAGCGGCGAATTCTCGCCACGCAAAGATGTGGAAATGTTATGGGCCGATAACGGGCACGCAGATTTCAAGGAGTTTCCCAAAGACCTGAAAGGGTATTCCTTTGGTATTTATATTCATGCCGGGGTTTGGTATAACAATGTGACTCAATCGCCCTATCCTGATAAGATCAAAGAAGCCGCACTGATGGGAATTGAAAGAAAAATGACCCATAATTTCCTGGTGAACGGCCAGACCTTCAAGAATTTTCTGTTGAACCTGACCGCCTGTGGTCTTTGCGCCTGGGATCCCGTTTCCTTTGATCCGGAATTGTTTTACAGGGAATGGACCAGCCGATATTTTGGAGCCAATGTTTCGGGTGATGTGGTAAAGATCCTGAAATGGACATATGCCGCCAACGAACCCATTGGAGGTTTCAGGAATACCATGAATACAACGGTACAGTTGCTGAACAGGATGCAGAAAAAAATAGTTACCCGGGAATCCATGGACAAAATAGATTCCACCCTGCAACCCGCTGCACAGGCCTGGCAATTGTCTGAAAAGTTATTGCCGGTTATCGGACCGGATAAGCGGACTTCCTATATCGACCAGATCTATTTCCCTGCCAAAATATTTTACCTGGATCAGGAGTTGCTGAAAAGCGTGTTATTGCTCAACAATACATTGGCAACAGACAAAAACAATACTTCCCTGGTACAACAACAGGCGGCAATCATGCGGGAATCACTGGTAAAGTTAAGAGAGGCACTTACAGCAGGATCGGGTTGGGACAAGTGGAAAAATTTCTACCTGCCTGAAAATTTCCGTATCCATACTCCGCCACCTGATCTGGCATGGGTAGATCAAATCATCAATGGATTATGAACGTATCAACAGCTAAAAAAATATGAAGAAGAAAATATTAGTTAGTCTATTGGGTTTGCTTTGGATGAATATGGTTATCAGTCAGACCACCATCTGGCTGGACGACCTGAATATTCCCGGTTTTTCCGAAGGGATTCCATCTGTCACAGTAAAAGCAAGTTCAGCAAACCAGCCCATCCAACTGGCGAAACAGACCTATGAACGCGGTCTTGGTGCCCATTCTACCAGTGTTTTGTCTTTTCAGTTGAATGGGAAAGCCACCCGTTTTTCTGCAATCGTAGGTGCGGATGATCTGGCCAATCCCGGCATGATTACCCGGTTTTATGTGATTGGCGACAGGAAAATTTTATTTGAAAGTGGTGATATGAAAACGGGGGATCAGCCAAAAACGGTTTCCGTAAACCTGACCGGGATCGAAAGGCTGGGTTTATTGGTTACCAATCAGGAGGAAGTGCCAAGGAACTATTCGGATTGGGCCGATGCAAAAATCACGATGATCGGAAACCATGTTCCGCAGAATATACCGAACGACGGTGAGAAATATATTCTAACTCCGGCATCACCCAAAGCACCCGCGATCCATTCGCCAAAGGTATTTGGTGCCAGACCCGGCAATCCGTTTTTATTTTCCATCGTAGCTTCCGGAAACAGGCCAATGAAGTATGCCATTGACCATTTACCCAAAGGGCTTTCACTGGATGCAGCAACAGG
>JAGWTX010000454.1 GCA_028875955.1 Bacteroidota bacterium
GTTTTGGCTTCAGACTGGTACCAGCACCAGCATGAAAAGGACAACCGGTATTCCCGGATCATTCTCCATGTGGTTTGGCTGGCGGATGTTTGTATCACTGACAACAATGGGCAACCCATCCCGACACTGGTTTTGCAGCCGAGGGTTCCGAAACTACTGCTCGAACGTTACCGCAATATAATGGAGGCAGGTGTACAGATACCCTGCGCTGGTTTTCTGCCGGCATTACATGCATTGGGATGGGAAAGCTGGAAGGAAAGGCTGGCAGCAGAAAGACTGCAAAGAAAAGCCCTGCAGATGCTACAATTGTTTCAACAGACAGGCAATGATTGGGAAACCCTGATCTGGCGGTTATTGGCGGCAAATTTCGGCATAGGAAACAACAGTTTGTTATTTGAAATGATGGCTCAAAACCTGTCCTATCCCTTACTGGCCAGACATCGGTCACAAATCCATCAGCTGGAAGCCTTGCTGATGGGACAGGCCAATTTGCTGAACGATTCTTTCCGGGATTCCTATGCCTGTTTGTTACAGAAAGAATACCGGTTTCTTCAAAAAAAATACCAGCTGCAACCATTGCTGCAACAGCCAGCTTTTTTACGGATGCGGCCCGCGGGATTTCCCACATTACGGCTGGCTCAGCTGGCCATGCTGATACACGGCTCACCCCATTTGTTTCAACCCATTCTTGAAGCGGCGGATCCGGATAAATTAAGACAATGGTTACAGGTAACCGCCAATGATTACTGGCATTATCATTTCAAATTTGACGACAATGGATCATATCATCCCAAGACACTGGGTAAACAGATGGCGGATAACCTGCTGATCAATACTGCGATCCCTGTTTTATTTGCCTATGGTCAATACCAGAAAGAAGATGGGTATCAGCAGAAAGCCATCGATTGGTTAACAAAACTTCCGTCAGAAAAAAACAGGATTTTACGGGAATGGAAACAGATGGGCATACCCAGCCCCAGGGCCCTTGATTCGCAAGCCCTGATCGAATTAACAAATAATTATTGCCTCTCCAGACGTTGTCTGGATTGTGCCGTAGGCAACAAAATCCTCAAAAATAACATCTGATTACCAGTAGAATTGCATATCCAGTTCTACATCCGGATGCAGGGTTCTTTCCACCGGACAGGTTCTTGCGGTTCTTTCCAGGATTTCCTTTGTTTTATCATCCAGGTTGAGGGTATCGGGGAAATACAGATGAACAACAATTTTACCAATCCGACGTGGGTCACTGACCATGATTTTGGTAACTTCCAGACGGGTACCATCAAGAGCGATATTCAGGGTCCGGGCTTTGATTCCCATGGTTGTTATCATACAGGTGCCCAGCGCTGTGGCAACCAGATCCGTGGGGGAAAAACGTTCCCCTTTGCCCTGGTTATCGGTCGGGGCATCGGTTTCAATAGCTGTACCACTTTGCAGGTGTGTCGCCACACAACGGAGGTCACCTTTATAAATAATTTGTGAAGTCATTGAATCATTTTAGTATAAATTTACAAGTAACAAATCATATGTTAGTGAAGAAGCTATTTTTAATCACATTTGTCCTGGGTTCCTTAGCCGTTTCTGCGCAGCAGAAAACAAAATCTTCTGCGGCCGAAGCAAGGCAAATGAAGAAGGAAGAAAGAAGGGAGAAAATCAACCAATTGATTAAACAGGAGGAAGAAGGGGCATTGATCTACCAGAAACAGGGCTCTTTCGGCTTCAAATTCAATACAGATGGTTGGGCAATTGCCTACGAACACGGAAAATATAAAACCATTACCAATACACGCTTATGGTGGCTTGAATTCGGGGAACACCATGACGCGAAAGAGGAAAAAGTACCCACTTTAAGCGCTTCCCAGGGGTTTCTGATCATTTCCAGTTATGTATATGGTAAACAGAATAATTTCTACTACCTCAAGGCAGGACTGGGCCAGCAGAAGCTGATCGGGGGTAAGGGGAATAAGAACGGCGTTGCCGTTTCGGCCATCTATGGGGGAGGTCTTTCCGCAGGTTTGTTAAAGCCCTATTATATTGAGATACAGAATCCCAATACCGGTCAAAGGGAACAGATCAAATATGATAACAACGACGCACTTTTCCTGGATCCGACCATTATTATCGGAAGGGGCGGATTGACAAAGGGGTTTAATGAGATCAAATTTGTTCCCGGGGTTCATGCGAAAGCGGCACTTCGGTTCGATTATGGCCGCTATAATGAAGTCCTATCCGCCCTGGAAGTCGGGGTCAATGCGGAATATTACACCCAAAGCATGCCCATCGTACTGTTAAACAAGGAGAAAAAGTTCTTTTTTAACGCTTACATAGCCCTCGTTTTTGGTAAGCGAAAGTGACCTATTTTTGCTTTTTGGAAACCTTTCCTCTTATATGCTGTTTATCCCTGGAGGGATACAGTACCTGATAGGGATATTCCCAATCGTTAACCTAAAGAACCCGGGATGCAAGAATTACCTGTTATCGCTGCTATAAATCCGACCGATTCCCCTTTAAAGAAACCCAATTGGCTGAGGGTAAAACTACCCATTGGCGAGAGTTACAAGCATGTACGGGGTCTGGTAGATACCCATAAATTACATACCATCTGTGAAAGCGGCAATTGTCCCAATATGGGCGAATGCTGGGGTGCCGGTACGGCTACTTTTATGATTCTCGGTAATATTTGCACCCGTAGCTGTGGCTTCTGTGCCGTAGCCACCGGTCGCCCGGAAGCGGTTGACTGGGATGAACCCCAACGGGTTGCGGAAGCGATTCACCTGATGAAAGTGAAACATGCCGTTGTTACAAGTGTCGACAGAGACGAATTAAAGGACGGAGGCTCCATA
>JAGWTX010000455.1 GCA_028875955.1 Bacteroidota bacterium
TGTTTGCTAAAATGATTGACCTGGTCAAAGACCGTTGCACGCTTTTGCCCGACTTTGTTACCCAGGGTTCCTTCTTTTTTCAGTTGCCTGAAAAAATAGATACCGATGCCATCAAACCCAAATGGGATAACAAGAAAAACCTGTTCTTTACAGAACTGATCAGGGCTTATGAATTAAGTACCTTATGGGAATCCCATGACCTTGAAAAAGAGTTTAAGGAGTTGGCCGCAGCCAATCAACTGAAACCCGGAGAACTCATGCTTCCTTTCCGCATCATGTTGGTGGGGGGTAAATTCGGACCGGGTGTGTTCGAAATTGCCGCATTGATCGGCAAGGAGGAAACCGTACGGAGAATACAACATACCCTGCAATTGCTCTGAATTCCCTTTTCTTCTGACTAAGGGTGTTTTTCTACAATAGGATGAATGGCAAAGACCTTCGCGTTCATTTTTTTATCTTGTAGGAAAATAGGTACATGCAGAAAGACAACGGAGCAAAATATATCATGGCGGCTTTCGCCCTGGTCAAACTACTGATTCCTTTTGTACTGATCCATCCGCAGTTCGAACTGCATCGTGACGCATATCTTTATCTGGCAGATGCAGACCATATGGCCTGGGGTTATATAGAAATGCCCCCCTTACTGGCTGTACTGGGATACCTGATAAAACTGGCAGGCGGAACGGTATTTCTCGTGCATCTTTGTGCAGGTCTTTTTGGGGCAGCCACGATTTACCTGACGGGAGCGATCGTGCTTCAGCTGAAAGGAAACCGGACCGCTGTATTCTTTGCCTGCCTGGCCTATCTCTGCAGCGGATTTTTGCGGATGAACATCCTTTTCCAACCCAATTTCCTGGATGTCTTTTTTTGGACATGGAGCACCTACCTGATTATCTGCTGGATAGATACCGACCAACAAAAATGGTTGTATTACCTTGGCCTTTCTTTTGGATTGGGCATGCTGGGTAAATACAGTACCGCTTTTTATATTCTTGCTTTCCTGGTTGGGTTGCTTTTCACAGAAAAAAGAAAACTGTTGCTCAAGCCTGCCTTTTATCTGGCCATGCTCCCGGGTTTTCTGCTTTTTTTACCCAACCTGCTTTGGCAGATCTATCATCATTTTCCGGTCATGCACCATATGGAACTGCTGACCAGGCAACAATTGCAATACAATAGCCGGTTTGATTTTTTGACCAGTCAATTGTTGATGGCTTTTCCCTCTTTGATCGTCTGGATGGGAGGCATCTGGTATCTACTGATGAAAAATGCGGGCAGAAAATACATCCTCATCTTTTTGATCTATATCGGTATCCTTTCAATCCTGTTATATTTTAATGGCAAGGGATATTATGCCGCCGCCATTTATCCTTCCCTGATGGCTTTCGGGGGTATCTGGTTGTCACAACTCATCAAGCAAAAATATTTTTCAGTGCTGAAATGGGTGGTGCCGGTTTTGATGCTGGGTCTCACCTATTTCTCATTACCCCTGATCCTTCCTTACCGTTCTGCCGCAACCCTGGCAGGCATGTACCGGTCCATGGGTTTTCAGAATACCTCTATGTTGCGGTGGGAAGATCACCAGCAACATCCCTTACCTCAGGATTTTTCGGATATGATGGGCTGGCAGGAGATGGCTGAAAAAACTGCAAGGATCTATCACCGCCTACCCGATTCCGTTCAGCAACAAACCATGATTTATGGCGACAATTACGGAGAAGCCGGCGCGCTGAGTTTCTATAGGAAAAAATATCGTTTACCCGAAATCTATAGTGACAACGCCAGTTTTCTTTTCTGGCTACCGGATCATTTCACCCAGAAATATTTCCTGTTTGTTACCCAGGATCTGCCCGACAGTGATGACAGTTTCTTTAACCATTGGGGTAAGCGGGAGATCCTGGATTCGGTAACACAGGTTTTTGCAAGGGAATACCAGACAAAGATCATCTTATACAGCCAGCCGGATGATTCGGTAAGGATCATAGCCGATAAAAAGATCCTGGAAGGGAAGAATGAATTCCATATGAAATAACCTCAACCTTGTTTCTCAATCAGATCCATGACAGGCAACCAGTCTGTTGCATACAGCTCCTGCAGATATCTTTTATCGGCATCCTCGAGTGTGACCAGGTATCCCGTATTTAAGTTCACATGCTCCGGGGTTCTGATACCGGGTATGATGGTAGAGACTTCTGGATAACTCAAAACATAACTCAGTGCCAGACCCGCGGGGCTTGTCTGGTACTTATCACACAAGGGCCATACCTTCTGCTCCAGCACCTGCAATACCGCCGTTGTTATATGCGGAACCACCCGGTAACTTCTGTGATCTTCTTTGGAAAAATGGGTTTCCGGTTTGATCTTTCCCGATAACAATCCGAATTGCAAAGGCATTCGGGCGATGACACCCAAACCCGCTTCAGCGGCCTGAGAAAGAATGGGCAGGGCTTTTTGATTCAGGAGATTAAATACCAACTGAAATCCATCTCCCAGCCGATTCTTCAGAAAAAAATCTGCTTCCGGAAACGGATTAAATGTGAGCAGGGAAATGCCCCAGTAACGGATCTTACCCTGTTTTTGCAAAGCCTCCATCGCTTCGATGCATTCGCCATTTTCCAGGTGAGAAAGCCGGGCCACGTGTAACTGGTAAAAATCGATCGTCTCTCTTTGCAATCTCTGCAAACTCTGCTCGCAGGCCTGCAGGATGTGTTTTTTTGAATAATCAATGGCAATTTTCCCGTCATCGCCCACTTTTTGACCCACTTTCGTAGCAATCAGCAGATCCTTATTCTTCCCGATGGTTTCACCGATCAGTGATTCGGAATGTCCGAG
>JAGWTX010000456.1 GCA_028875955.1 Bacteroidota bacterium
TCATCTTCCTTATAGGTCTTCTGGATCCTTTCGTAGGTATCATCCATCACCTTCAGCACTTTTTCGCGCGCTTCCCTTTCCAGGGTGGTATCGGCTTTTACCACAAAATCCTTCTTGCCCTTGTTTTTTTCCTTCTGGTCAAGCAGGTCTACATATCTTTCCAGCGTATAATATTTTAGTTTCTTGCGCCATCTTTCCACCCTTTCTGCCGGGGTTGCTACAAAATTCAGTTTGGCCCCATCCATAACGGTTGTCTCCTCTTTGGAAAAATCAAAGGGTTTGGAAAGAATTTCCTTATAGATCTCCATGACGTCCTTGATCCGCTGGTCGAAGACCCTGCTAACCGCCGGAACAAATTCGACGGGTGCTTCCCCATGGATCTCATCATCCAGCTTGAACTTATATTTATTGAACTGATCGATATCGGATTGGAGAAAGTGCGATTTATCGCCATCCATTTCATTCAGGAACTTGGTAAACACCTGGCTGGAGAAATCATCATCAATTTTTTTGGGGCTATAATGCTGTTCTTCGAGAGCAGTGCCAACCGCAGCCAGCAGTCGTTGTCTTTGGGTTAACAGGATATCGCTTCCAACCAAACCCGAGTTTTTGAAAGCAAAGAACAAACCGCCAAATAATACAATGGCCAGTAATACGACTCCTTTTCTACTCTTCATAAATTGCTTGAATTTTTGCATGATAGTTACCAAAAATAGCCTAAAAAGGGGTTTGGTAAGCACCCTTTATACCAATTAACAAAGGTTTTCAGGCACAATCCACAAAAAGAGTACAAAAAATGCTATCCAAGTAATCTTTATTTGTCTTATTTTTGCCGACCAAAAAACGGAGAGCGTAGCTCAGTTGGTTAGAGCGTCAGTTTGTGGCACTGAAGGCCGGGGGTTCGAGACCCCTCGTTCTCCCGCTATAAAACCTATAAGACCTTCTTATAGGTTTTTTAAATTTTAAGACATGCGTATTTCATTGGTGCTAATTCCGGTTATTTCAGCATTTATCGGCTGGTTCACGAACTGGATCGCGATAAAGATGTTGTTTCATCCCAGGGAACCCAAAAAAATCCTTTGGTTTACCCTTCATGGCATCTTCCCCAAAAGACAGAAGCAGTTTGCCGAAAAACTGGGGAAACTGGTGAGTGAGGAGCTCCTGTCCTTCCAGGATATCGAGCAAAAGATCATCAACCCGGAGAACCTGGAAAAGCTGATGCCCTACATAGAGCAGCACATTGACAATTTCCTCAGGGTGAAACTGGCGGAAAAAATGCCTGTCATCAGCATGTTTATCGGCGATAAGACCATACAGGAGCTCAAGACCGTTTTTACTGCCGAACTGCAGCAATTGTTCCCCGTTATCATGAAAAACTATATGGGTCATTTGCAAAAGGACCTGGATCTGGAAAAGATCGTAATCGAGAAAGTGGCGGGTTTTTCATCCGACAAACTGGAACAGGTACTTACTTCGATCATGTCAAAAGAGTTCCGTTTTGTGGAAATGCTGGGCGGGGTCCTCGGATTCCTGATCGGTCTTCTTCAGGTTTTTATCAGCCTTTGGGGCTGATGACCGATAAAAAACGGCTTCCTACCTAATGCAGTTCAACTTTATCCATTTAGAATTGTCTTTTACCGTTGGTGTAATGAAAAGCGGGGGGCCAGATCCTTCGTCGCAACTTTGTACAATATATAAGTAAAATATCATGAGAAAATTTATTACCCTTTTTGTTTTGAACGCCATCTGCCTGTCAGGTTTTGCACAGTTCCCGGCCGGGGGCAGACCTGGAGGGGGTGCTCAGAACCTGAATATGGGTCATTTTTACGGTAAGATCGTGGATAGCGGCACCCACAGGGGCCTGGAATCCATCACCGTTCAACTGCTGGAAGAAAAATACAATCCGGCTACAAAAAAATCCAAAGAAACGATCAAAAGCGCCTTTGTAACCAAAGCAAACGGTGAATTCAGTTTTGACAACCTGAACCTGCTCAGTAAATACAAACTGGTGCTCAGTTCACTGGGGTATAAAACAAAAACCCTCGTAATTGGTTTTTCCCTTCAGATGCCACAGGGTGGTGCAGCCAATGCCATGGGCGGCGGTGCACAGGCCGGCGGCGGTGGCGGTGCTGAAAAATTACTGGGTATGATTGACAAGGACCTGGGTAATATCAGCATGGAAGAAGATGCTTCGAACCTGGGAAATGTTACCGTAACTTCTTCTGCCAAACCCCAGTTTGAACTGGGCATTGACAGAAAGATCTTTAACGTAGATAAGAACCTGGTAAGTACCGGTCAGACAGCAACCGAGATCATGAAGAATATCCCTTCCCTGAATGTCGATATCGATGGGAATGTAACCCTGCGTAACGCGACCCCTACCATTTTTATAGACGACCGCCCGACTACCCTGACCCTGGACCAGATTCCTGCGGATATCATTGAAAAAGTGGAGATCATAACCAACCCTTCTGCCAAATATGACGCTTCGGGCGGAAATGCGGGTATCCTGAATATTGTTTTAAAGAAAAACAAGAAGACAGGTTACAACGGCGGTTTCAGAACAGGTGTTGACAGCCGCGGCAAGATCAACCTGGGTGGCGACCTGAACCTGCGTCAGAATAAAATCAATATCACCCTGAATGGCATGTACAATCAGCGTAAATCGATTTCCAATGGCCTGACAGACAGGAACAACCTGCTTGCCACTCCCAGCAATGTCTATAATACCAGCGACGGTACCAACAACGGTTTCTTCGGATTTTTCCGTGGTGGGGTCGATTACCTGATTGATAACAGAAACACACTTTCGGT
>JAGWTX010000457.1 GCA_028875955.1 Bacteroidota bacterium
CTGAGATTCTGAAAAGCCAGGCTGCATCTCTGGCCAAACAATATGCCGGTTCCATTACATTGGGGATGGGACAGTTTTGTACCAACCCGGGTATTTTACTGGCAATCGACAGTCCGGGTCTTACAGAGTTTTTGCAATGCCTGGGTACTGAGATAGCAGCGGTCTTGCCCGCATCCATGCTGCATAAAGGAATTCATTTGGCCTATCTGGAAAAGATGCAGACAGCCCTGCATGAATCAGGTGTGGAATTGGTGGGATCTGCCGCTGCAGCGCCGGGCGAAATGGACGCATTGCCCGTTGTTGCAAAAGTGTCCGGTGCCGTTTTCCTGAAAAACCCGGTTTTGCAGGAAGAAGTCTTCGGGCCTTATTCATTAATGGTGGTTTGTAAAGATCCCTCAGAACTCAAAACAGTGTGGCGTTCGGTAAAGGGGCAGTTAACAACAACACTGATGGGTACCGACAAAGATTTTCAAAACCATGCCGATTTGATGGAACTGGCGCAGGATATGGCTGGCAGGGTTTTGTTCAATGGTGTTCCTACCGGTGTAGAAGTTTGTCCCTCGATGGTACATGGCGGTCCCTTTCCGGCAACAACAGACAGTCGGTTTACCGCTGTGGGTATTCAATCTGTAAAAAGATGGGTAAGACCTGTCTGTTATCAGAATTGTCCGCCCGAATGGTTACCCAAAGCACTTCAGGATACCAATCCCGAAGGGATTTGGCGATTGGTGAATAATGAATGGAAGAAGTGATGTAACTGTCAGGCAAACTGGCTGGGTTTGGATTGCTCATTTATTTTTTCCTGCAAAAGGAAATAAAAGGATAGACCGGTGGAAAGAAGGAAGTATCCGATAAAGATAAAATCAAAGGATCGGAATACCTGGTTGATGCCAAACCAGTCGCGTTGGTAATATATGATCCCGACCCCATAAGCGGCTTTGACCAATTCCCAGAACCAGGCCTGGGGATTCATACTCATCAGTTCGGTAAACGCATACACATATAAAAAGATGAAACCGCCATATATAAAAATACCCGGTATGCCAATGGCCGCGATATTTCCGAAAAAGTAGCTTAACAGCAAAAGCAGGATGGTCAGTTGTATCCAGGACCAGGTGATAAAAAAGGGACTGTTCTTTGAATCATATTTTACAAACCGGTACACATTTTCAATTTTAGCAACCGGATATTTTGCGGCCACATCTTCGGGGCGCCAACCGGTTGGCATCAACCATATGCGGAATTTATCACGCATGTTTTTTGTTCGCCAGGCATCTTTGATCAAAAGCCAGAGATGCATAAAATTGATCTTGATCGGGTTCCAGGTCTGTACGGGACGGGTAATGCCATAAACCGGTGGCACATCTGGTAATTCTTCCTGGAAACTGTTAAACCATTTATCCCAGAAAATAAAGATCTGTCCGTAATTCTTATCCAGGTATTCCTTGTTGATGGCATGATGAACCCGGTGATGGGAGGGGGTGACGATGATCTTTTCCAAAAAACCCATTTTACCGATATGCTGGGTATGATACCAGAATTGGGCAAATAGATGAAGAGGTGCAACCACTGCGATCACCTGGGCAGGGACACCCAATAAGGCAGCGGGAATCAGGAAAAGTGTGAATACCCGGAAGAAAATGGAGATGTTTTGACGAAGGGCGCAGGCTAGGTTGAATTCCTCGCTGCTGTGATGAATGATATGTGCATTCCAGAAAAAATTATATTCATGGTTGATACGGTGTACAAGATAACCGGCCAGATCCAAAGACACAAAAGCGATCAGGTATAACCAAAAAGAAGATGGAATATGGATAAGGGCAAAATGATTCACCATCCAGCTGTAACTGATCACAGTAATACTGAGACCCAATACGTCTTTTGTCGCATTGGTGATGCCCGAACAGATACTGGAAATGGCATCCAGGTGCCGGAAAGTGTTCCTGCCTTTTCTCCATCCCCAGAATTTTTCAAAAAAAACCAGGAATAGAAATGCGGGCATGGCAATCAATAGTATTTTTCCGTAGGTTTCCATCAAACAATCAGATATTGAATATAAGCAGAACCTTTTATAATAAGAGATTTACCTCCATAAAGTATCCGAATTATGCTCACAGAGCCCATTAGCCATAACCCGGTTTCAGCCATAGACCTGGGCGGACATGTTTTTTCCTGTATCGATGCACATACCTGTGGCAACCCGGTTCGGGTGGTTGCCGGGGGAGGACCGGCACTGGAAGGAAATACCATGAGTGAAAAAAGACAGCATTTTCTGCGGGCGTATGACTGGATCCGAAAGGGTCTCATGTTTGAACCCCGCGGGCATGATATGATGAGTGGGAGCATCCTGTATCCGCCTCATGATCCGGAAAATGATGTTGCCGTTTTATTCATTGAAACCAGTGGCTGTTTACCCATGTGCGGACATGGCACCATTGGCACCATTACGATTGCCATTGAGAAAGGGTTGATACAGCCAAAAGTTCCGGGAATCGTTCGGATGGAAGCCCCGGCAGGCCTTGTATATATCGAATATAAACAGAAAGGAAAAAAAGTAACCGCCGTTAAACTCACCAATGTGCCCGCATATCTGGCAGCTGAAAATATAAAAGCCAATTGTCCGGATCTGGGTGATTTACAGATAGATGTTTCCTACGGTGGGAATTTTTATGCCATCGTGGATGTACAGGAAAATTTTTCCGGATTGGAACACCATACGGCAGACCGGTTGATCGCATGGTCCAGAGAACTGCGAAACAGGATCAATGCGCAATATCAGTTTGTTCACCCGGATAATCCCACCATCAATGGCTG
>JAGWTX010000458.1 GCA_028875955.1 Bacteroidota bacterium
AGTTTTTGCAAAGCATCCCGGACATAAAATTTCCCTTTGAAATCACGTAGAAAATTTTCCAGGTAAACGGCTGCATCCTGCGTTTCCAGGTGATATATTTTAGTGAAACCCAGTTCGAAATCCCAGATACTCACTTTCAGGTATTCATCGGATAGGTTACGGTTGCGGATAACAGACTGGGCATAGGCAGACTGTTGGTTATTGATGGCCAGATTAGCGGCCATATAGGTATGGAGCTGATTGTTCACCAGATCCAGTTTGCGATCCTTTACAAAAGTCAGTGCCGCTGCCTTTTTATTTTCCAGGTAAAACAATAAATAGGGATAGATAAAAGCGGATTCATTAAAAAAGGTTTTCGCCCATGGGTCTTTACCGTTTACAAAACTGCTGAGGTTTTGCATGCCTTCGGTCAAGGAGCCCCGCATACCAAATAAACTGGCGATCCATTTGTATCCTTTGGGAATGGTACCGATTACGGCTTGTAAGGAACCATACAACAGGTTATTGGGTGTAAAGTCTGGAAATAGTTTTTTGTTGTCGCGTATCAGCAGAAAGGATCTTCGGAAATCCCAGCCTGCTTCCCAGAATTTTCCAAACTTGATGGCAGTGGTTGCTTTGTGCAGGCGCACCATGCTCAAACAATAATTGTAAAAGGGAGATGATTTGGGGCCCTCCTGCAATGCCGCGAGCTGTTCTGAATATTTCGGATACAGTCTGGCAAAATCCCCGGGATCTTCGTTCAGAAACAGGGTAAAAAAATCAACATAGCTTTCCAGGAATACCGGAATCAGGTTATCCGGGTTTTCTGCTTTGGCTTTTGCCAGCAGTGCGACCCCGTTCCTGATTTTTAACTGGGTGATCTCCTGATAAGCCTGCTGGCAGGTAGCCGTAAATTCATACACTTTCTGTGCCTGACAGCGGCCAATGCTTCCCCACAGAAAAAAGACAAAGAGAACGGTTTTCAGCATGACCCGAAAATAAGATAACTTATTTTCATCCCTGCTACTTTAACATAGAAATGACGCTGGGCAGTACGGAAGCTTTGCAATAAAGTTCAGTGAAGAATACAGACCATCCCCAAAAAAGTAGGGCAACCAATGGTTGCCATTCTTTTATCCTAAAAAATCATACAAAATCAATCTTATCAGCGATCTTATTTCGCTTCTACACTGTCATTCAGGTCTGCATCAACCAGGATCCTTCCGCAGTTTTCACAAACAATGATCTTTTTGTGTAAACGGATTTCGCTCTGGCGCTGAGGCGGAATGGAGTTAAAACAACCACCACAGGCATCCCTTTCTACCGGTACAACGGCAAGACCATTGCGGTAGCTTTTGCGGATCCGGTCGTAGCTGTATAATAAACGGTCATCAATATGACTGCGGGCATCAGAACTCTGTTTGGTAAAATGCGTTTCCTCTTTTTCGGTATCAACGATGATTTTCTGCAATTCACTTTTTTTGTGATTCAGCACACCTTCTTTAACTGCTACCTGTTTTTTCGCTGTATCCAGCACTTTTACCTTGTCACCCAATTCTTCATTGGCATCCCGGATATGTTTTTCAGCCAGTTTGATCTCCAGCTGTTGCATTTCAATTTCCTTATTGATGGCTTCAAACTCACGGTTGTTTTTTACATTCTCACTCTGTTTTTCATATTTGGCTATCAGCGCTTCGCTTTCCTTGATCGCTGCTTTTTTGCCATCCATGAATTCGGTGATACCATTGATTTCCTCTTCAATACGGGTTTGGCGACTTTGCAGACCTTGAATCTCGTCTTCCAGATCACTTACTTCCATGGGAAGTTCACCTTTCAGAATCTGGATTTCATCCAGTTTGCTGTCAATTTTCTGTAACCTCAGAAGGGTTACCAGTTTTTCCTCAACAGAAAAATCTTTAACTGCGGCCATAATTGTAGGTTGTTTGTATGTTTTGTTTGCGGTTTGCCTGCTCTCAAAAGACCCCGGGGTGGGATTCCCGAAAGCGGCCAACCCTTCCTCAGCCTAAAAAGTAGTTCACCGGATTGGTTTTTACTTCAGATTTGAGGACGGCAAAGGTAGGGAATTTCGCCTGTAAAAGCTCAATCAGTAGTTCCGTGGTAAATTGTTCGCTTTCCCAGTGACCGATATCCGCCAGCAGGATCTTTGCATTGGCATCGAAGAATTCGTGGTATTTGATATCTGAAGTCACATAGATGTCTGCCCCGGCCCGGATGGCGGAACCCGTTAAAAAACTCCCCGAACCGCCACAAATGGCCACTTTTTGGATCTTTTTGCCCAAAAACGGGGTATGGCGGATCACAGAAAGCCCAAAACTGGTTTTAAGCATGTGTAAAAAACCGGTCTCCTCCATGGGTTCCGGCAAAACACCCAGAAGTCCAGATCCAACAGATTGATTATCATTGGATAAGCTGATAATATCGTAAGCAATCTCTTCATAGGGATGTGCCGCAAACAGGGCTTTGACAACCTGGTCTTTCAAATAAAACGGGAAAAGGGTTTCCAGCCGGTGTTCCGGTTCTGTATGTCTTTTACCGGGATCGCCCACAAAAGGGTGGGTCTCTTCATTCCCCTTGAAATTGCCGGTACCGGGTGTTTGAAAGCTGGTTTCCGAATAGTTGCCGATCTGACCGGCACCGGCTTCGAAAAGGGCGTTTTTTACCTTTTCAGTGTGGTCCAGCGGCACAAAAGTCACGAGTTTCATCAATTGTCCGGTTTTCGGCTGTAAAACCCGGCGGGATTGCAGACCCAGTTTATCTGCGATGCGGTTATTGACACCGGTTTGTATATTATCCAGGT
>JAGWTX010000459.1 GCA_028875955.1 Bacteroidota bacterium
AGGGCTTTACTATCCAGCGCTGGTTTTTCCACACAGGAAACTGCCCAAATGGAAACTACCAGGAAGAAAGAAAGGTAAAACTTCATGTGTTTCAGACTTTGTTTTTAAAATTCACTTTCTGGATCTTACCGGATTCAGTCATTTCTTTGTGAATGTTATCAAGTATGCCGTTGACAAACTGACCGCTTTGCGGGGTACTGTATTCTTTTGCCAGATCTATGTATTCGTTGATGGTCACTTTGGTAGGAATGGTTTCGAAGTAAAGCAATTCACAAACCCCCATGCGCATCAGAACCATGTCTAACAAAGCAATCCTGTCGGAATCCCAGTTTTTCAATTTGGGTTTTATCAATTCAGCACAGTATTCCTTCTTATCGATCGTAGTGGTCAACAGGGTCCTGGCAAAAACCCATTTCTCAGGGCTCAGCATTTCCTGCAGGTTATAACTTCCGGGTTTCTGGATATAGTTCAACATCAGCTGATCCATCATATCGGCATCATCATCCCAGTTATTATACAATTCCTCCAGGTGATTGATAAATGCCTCATTGGGCAACATGAGTTGTGTAAAGATCAGTTTGATGATCTCTTTCTCCTTTGCCTTATCCCTGCCCGAATGGGCGATATAATCCCGGTATTTATCTGTCTGGGTGAGGTCTTCATAAATCTTTTTAACCAGTTCTCTGTCAATCAATTGATCGGGTTTGTCCAGTTCCAGGGCTTTTTTAAAGGAAGCATTTTCCAGGATCAGCCACAGAAACTCATTTCCGGCAATCTTGATACTCACATTCAGGTCGTCCTTGGAAGGTAAATTACGGGAAGCCCTTTTTTGGGCACTGGTTTCAGCATAACGGGCTACTTCTGTCAGGAAATACAATAAGTAAACAAAGAGTTCCCGGCTCTTATCTAATTGTTTCTGCAATACTTCAACAGGTTTGGGGAAAGCAGTCGGGCTGTCTGCGGTTTCAATCATGTACAGCAACTGCATCACTTTCACACGAATATTTCTTCTACTGATCATTGGGTAAGAACTATTTGGAGGCGGCAAAGATATTGGTTTCATCGGGCTATACAAAATGAAAATACCCGTCCGGGAACGGACGGGTCTCAACCTTGATAAAACCTTGCTCTGCCTCTATCCCGGCTCCAGTCTTTGGAAAAAAGACATTTCAGGTTTCACACTTCAGGATGATGCAAAAGCAAGTTTTCAGAAAAAAAGTAATTGGCAGTCATCCGTTTCATAAACGGGATAATCGGTAACACGGATCTGAAAAGATTAAAAAAAAATAAAAAAACATTTTTTCATCTCCCCCAATCCAATTCTTTCCATCTACCGTAACTGTTGGGGTAAACCTCATTAAACCTTTTACTAAAGACCGAATTTTATGAAAACAAAAAAAATCTTATTAGCCATCCTCGGAGTCGGTATCATTACTGCAGGATTGGTTTTTGCTGCCGATCACACAGATGCGCCAGCAGTTACCGGTAAATCCACGGACATTACCGATCTCTATGCCTTTCAGGGCTCCAATACCAATAACATGGTATTTGTGGTAAACACACAGGGTTTGTTAACGCCTGCAACCACCGGAACAGCATCTTTCGACAACAACACCATGATTGAAGTGAACATTGATAACAATGGTGACAATGTGGAAGACCTGGTGGTTCAATGCGTATTCAACAACGGTGTGATGTATGTGTATGGCCCTATCAAACCTACGGCTACCGGTTCCAAAAGCATCGTGGAAGGTGCTTCCACGATCAGCGTGGGTGTAACACCTTATGGTCAAAGCGCCATCGTAGCTTCCAAAAACAATTTCATGGCATTTGCCGGCCCCAGAGATGACCCGTTCTTTTTTGATCTGGATCAGTACAAGAAAATATTGGGTGGCTCGGCTACCTCCTTTAACAATCCCGGGGTTGACGCTTTTAAAGGAACCAATGTCATGAGTATCGTATTGGAAATGCCCAAATCATTGTTGGGTGCCACCAATGGAAAAGTAAATATCTGGGCTGAAGCCAAAAGAAAAATTTAAGTAATCCTCTTACCCATTCCTAAAATCATATAATCATGAAAAAAATAGTCCTTATTCTCAGATCTGCTGCTTTCCTGGTGTCTGCAGTGATCCTCTTCAGTGCCTGTAAAAAGAATTCATCGACAGCCGTTGATCCCTTTGCAGGTGCGGTTTACCAGACAGAAGACCAGATGGCTCGTCCGGCTATCAATACCGTTTTCAATACCGGTTCTGACAAAGATGCGTTCAACATTGCGCTGCCCTCACAGATGGGTGCCGTATACCAGCCCAAATTTCAATCCAGATTGCTCGCATTGAATCCGGGTTACACCAAAAATGCTTTGGGTCTGGATGCCGCCACTTTTACTTCCGTGCTGGCTACAGATGTATTAACGGTATCTACTACCGGCACCACCACATTCTTTGATGGTACCAATGTCCTGACAGGCAGGGCCCTGGGGGATGATGTCATTGATACGGAATTGCTCCTGATTTTCGGAGGACCCGACGGTTCTGCCAATCCGGGTCTCACTTCCGATCATGTAAACAGCAACGACAAACCTTTCCTGACCAGCTTCCCTTATCTGGCCACACCCTGGTAAGCATAATTACAAATAGGGATTAGTGATGACACCACTAATCACCCCCGGTTTTATATTCCAATATCCTGCCTTTGTTTTTCGGGTAATTTTTGATTATCCGTAAAACAAAGGCTTTTTTTGTTTCTAATACTGGCAATCCATTGACTTGAAAATTCCGTATCTG
>JAGWTX010000460.1 GCA_028875955.1 Bacteroidota bacterium
CAGCATCCACTGAACATTGCCACTGATTTCTGTTGCTTTTTCTGTTATTGCCGAACTGCTTCCATATAATACTTTCTGAACCATGGATAATGTATAAACGGCAGCAAGGATCACACTGATACCCGCCACGGCCGCCATCCAGCTATTAAACTGGAATAACCCGTTAAACATCAGGAACTCACCCACGAACGCATTTGTGAGCGGAAGCGCAATATTTGCCAGCGCCATAATTACCAGCAGGATGGCCATTACCGGCGCTTTTTGTGCCAGACCGCCTAACTCACTGAACTTACGCGTACCCAATTGCTGCTCGATTACGTCTGCTACGATCCATAGCCCGATCACATTGATACCGTGGTTGAACATTTGTATCATGACCCCTTCCATGCCAATCTTATTCTGAACAAACAGGGCCGCGCACATTAGTCCGATGTGTGCAATGGAGGAATAAGCGATCAGTCTTTTGATATCATCCTGGCGGATGGCAATCAGGGAAGCATACAGCATACCCGTTATACAAAGGATGATCACCAGATGCGCAAAATGTTCACTGGCATGAGGGAAAACGGGCAAAAGCCATCTGATGACAGCAAAGATCCCCATCTTGACCATTATGCCACTCATGACCATGGTGGTTGCGGTGGGCGATTGCTCATAGGCATCCGGCTGCCAGGTGTGAAAAGGAAATATCGGCATCTTGATGGCAAAGGCAACAAAGAAAAGCCAGAAAATAAATCCTTCCTGGGTAGCAGAAAGTTTACTATGATAAAAAGATTGGAGTGCAAACGAATGTTCCGGATTATGGAAATAGAGAAACAGGATACCCACCAGCATCAGCAGGGATCCCAGGAATGTGTAGACAAAGAATTTGAAGGTAACGGCAATCCTTTTCTCACCCCCCCAGAAAGAACAGAGAAAATAAACAGGTATCAGAGCCAGTTCCCAGAAAAAATAAAAAAGAAGCGCGTCTGCTGAAAGAAACACCCCCAGCAAACCAGCCTGGGATAACAACATCAGACCGTAAAATGCCCCGGACTGCTGGTAGTTATTTTTATACGTTGCCACAAAAATTATAGGAAAGGAAAGGGCTGTGAGCAGGCAAAGCATCTTACCCATACCATCGGTCATCAATGTAAAGCGGCTCCCGATATTGGATAACCAGGCTTCATCATAGGACAGTTGCTGCGAAGACAGAAAAAAGAAACCGGTTACCGCTACGGCCAATGTGACTATGGAGGACATCAATGCCCAGTTTTTGGCTTTGGCAGGGTCTTTCAGGGAAAAACCGACCAGACCGGTAATCAGGGGGATCAATATGAGTAAAACAGGAATCATATGCTTACTTTATCGCGACAAGCTGTTTAAAATATTTTACTAAAAAAATGCAGGATCGACTGATCGTTGAACCAAATCAGAAATATCACCACCATGGACAGCACCATGATGAGGATATAATTCCCCACCTGGCCACTCTGTAATAAACGGAGCTGACGGGAGCCATATCCAACCAGGCGGCCCACCCCGTTCACCATACCGTCAATACCGCTTTTTTCGATGATGTTTTTACAAAATCCCGCGAATGCCTGAAGGGGGTTAACGATAACTGCATCATATATCTCATCGATATACCATTTATGCAAAAGCAGTTTGCCGATTCCGGTTTCTTCCGAATCGGAACCTTCATATTTTTTGA
Source organism: Bacteroidota bacterium (assembly GCA_028875955.1). GTDB lineage: Bacteria > Bacteroidota > Bacteroidia > Chitinophagales > Chitinophagaceae > Sediminibacterium. Next base: position 1,694 of record JAGWTX010000460.1, read on the forward strand.
ACCGGTTGATGGCCAACACAATCACCAGTACGATGGCCAGTGTGGAAGCGCCCATCATCAGGTATTCCTGGCTGGCTTCCGGATGATGCTGTTCAGCCAGTTTTGCCGACTCGGCAAAAACAGGTGCCAGGAAATTTTCCAGGCTATGCGCATGGGCAGCAAATACTTCCGGTATCCCGATCCATCCGCCAACAACGGAAAGGATGGCGAGAACGATCAGCGGAAAAGTCATCTGCCAGGGGCTTTCATGCAGATGATGTTCCTGCTCATGACTGCCCCGGAATTTTCCGAGAAAGGTCAGGGCATATAAACGGAACATATAAAATGCAGTCAGCAATGCACCCGCCACACCGATATAATAATACAATGGGTTTTTGGCAAAAGCTGCTGTCAGGATTTCGTCTTTTGAAAAGAAACCCGAGAAAGGCGGGATCCCGGAAATGGCCAGACAGGCCAGTAAAAACGTGATATGGGTAATGGGCATCTGTTTTTTCAATCCACCCATTTTACGGATATCCTGTTCATGATGCATGGCATGAATCACGGAACCCGCTCCCAGGAATAACAATGCCTTGAAAAACGCATGTGTCATAACATGAAACACGGCACCGGTATAAGCGCCAACACCCAGACCCAAAAACATATATCCCAACTGGCTCACGGTTGAATAGGCCAGCACTTTTTTGATATCGGTCTGCTTGACTGCAATGGTAGCGGCAAAAACTGCGGTAGCCAGACCGATGATGGCCACTACGCTTTGGGTAGCCGGAGCAAGGGTATATAAAATATTGCTTCTGGCAATCATATAGATACCAGCGGTAACCATGGTAGCCGCATGGATCAGGGCTGATACGGGTGTGGGACCGGCCATCGCATCGGGTAGCCAGGTATACAGGGGAATCTGTGCACTCTTACCCATGGCTCCTACGAAAAGCAACAGGGTGATCGCTGTGATATCAAAACTGCTGAGACTGGAAACCTGGGCAAACACATCGCTGTAGGTAGCCGTACCCAGTTTGCTTAAGAGCCAGAAAACGGCCAGTAAGAAACCCAGGTCACCGATCCGGTTCATGACAAATGCTTTG
>JAGWTX010000461.1 GCA_028875955.1 Bacteroidota bacterium
TGCGCTTTCAACAAATTCAGTTCTGCTTCTGCCTGCTGTTTCTGTAGCTGTTCCTGTTTTTGTTTCAATTTGAAATAGTGCAATGCCATATAAAAAAGGATACTGGACAAATAAACAAGCATAACCGAAAGCAGGGTGGATGAAATACCTGTCCAGCTGAATGCCATCGGCTTTTCCGCAAAAAAATTATTATAGACATAAAAACTACTTAGAAATCTTAGCAGCACTACGATAACGATCAATAAAAAGGCGGATGCCATATACATCGCTTTCCGGTTTCTTTCATACAATAAGGGGATGAGCAGGCTGGCATTACCATATACAATCAGCAGGTAAGAGCCCACATAGATTGCAGAATAAATGACCGACTGAACAAAGGGATCATAAGGCAGGATGGATACGATATGAATCGCAAACAAAAGTACCCAGGTGATCCATTGCAGCTGTACCAGTGACAGGGGTTTTGAAGGATGGTCCATGTTGTACAAATATAAATTCCGGCAAACAATAACCTTACTTTTTTAAACGGATGAGCGGTTTCTTTCAACGGATAAGTTGTATCCTGAATCAGGATACTGGCTGAAATTATGGGGCAGTCCATTGAATAGTTTTCCTGCATCCGGTCATTAACCTGATTTTCGCAAAAAAACAATCAAATGAAAATTCATGCCTTTCTTGCCGTAAGCCTTTTTTGGCTCTGCCATCCATCCTTTGCAGAAAAGAGGGATACACTGGTCATTACACCTGAAAATATACACATGAACAAGCTTCATCCCGGAACACAACGCTGGCTGGTATATTTCAAAATGGGTAAAGAAAGCAGCAGAACCCGTTTTTCCATTTGGACAAGGACGATAGACTACTTCCCATACAAAGGCAGGGAAGCTATCCGTATCCGGCAGGAATGGGAAAACAATGACACCATTTACCACAAAGCATATTCCATCTGTGACCGAAAAAGTTTTGAACCGCTTTACCATGAAACCTGGAACAAAGGGAATACTACGACCTCTTTTGATTTTGTAGATAAAACCGCGGTGGTGAATGGCAAATCGATTGCTGTTCTTACATCAGATAGTATCCATCGAAAGCAATACCAGGCATTTGAGCAATCGTTACACCAGTACAAACTGAACTGGCACCTGGATCTGGAGACCTTTTCGCTGCTCCCCTACCGTGACCAGGTAACTTTTGCCATCAACTTTTATGAACCCGGCTATTCAGCACCCAAACTGGTCTATTATACCGTAACCGGCAGCCGGATCTTGCCGGGTTATGATGGACAGCCGGTTGACTGCTGGTTACTGGAACATGATGACCAGGAAAGGATGAAAAACGAAGAGAAATTCTATATCAGTAAAAAAACAGGGGAAGTTTTGCAACTCGAACAGGCATTTGGGGGTATGTTCCGGTATAAGGTAAAAATACCATTCAGTAATTAGCCCTATCCGAAAGCTTTTGCAGGATGCCATCACATTGAAACTATCTGGGGAGTAACTCTTACCCTGCCAGCTGATGATTCCAGGGAAACCAAGCTGGACACAGTTTCAAAATACGCTATGTCAAACCGATAAACAAATACCAAAATCTTATCTGCCTACCAGATATAAGTTGCTATGGCACTTCCGGGCACGGAGGTGGTGACCCATTGACCGTTTTGTTTGATATTGAATAGCACGGCATCCGGGTTATCATTCTCTACCAGTAATACCGTTTTGCCTTCCGGTGTCCTGAATGCTGCATTGTTCAGATTGCCTGGCTGGTTGGATCCGATCCTGACTGAACCGGGACCAATGAATTTTGATGCATGCGCTATGATATAATAGGATACATTTTTTTCAAAGGTATTCGGATCCTGAACGGTGATAGCGCCCTTACAGGCAGAACATCCACCGGGTGTATGCGGTCCAAATTGTGCATTATTGGCCAGGTTCCATTCCAAAGCTACTTTACTCCAGTTGCGGACAGAACCGATGATTACATTTTTTGTATGCCAGGCCAGATCGGTTGCAAAATCACCGGTTGCGGATGTCCATTGTTCTGTAAAATATAATCCCTTATCCGGAAAAGCCTCGTGAACCGTTGACAGGGCGCTGATATCGCCCCCGTATAAATGAAAAGCCGAACCGGTAACAAAACGGTTGGCAGCCGGATCACGAAGAATGGACAGGGGATAATCCGGCCGGTCACAATTGTGATCATATACGATGATTCCGGTTTGCAAACCTGCAGCCTGCAGGGCCGGACCCAGGTCATTCTTGATAAAGTCTGCCTCCTGATCCGCCTGCATCAGCAAGCTGGGGTTGTTACCCGGATGCAGCGGTTCATTCTGGGGGGTGATGGCTTGAATTGGTATTCCCGATTCTTTCATCTGCAAAAGATACTTTACGAGGTATTGGGCATATACGGACTGGAAATTTTTCAAAAGGCTACCCCCCTTACTATTGGCATTGTCTTTCATCCATACAGGAGGTGACCAGGGACTTCCCAATATTTTTATAGACGGGTTGATGCGTAGGATATCCTGTAAAAGCGGTATGAGATTTTTCCGGTCGGGTTCCAGACTGAACTTCAATAAGGAGGGATCTGTTTCGCCAAGGGGCAAATCATCATAAGAAAACACAGATTCATCCAGATCAGAAGCGCCAATGCTTACCCGCAGATAGCTGATCCGTATCGAATTCACGCCGGATCCGAAAAGTTCCTCCAGCAATGCCTTCCTTTTCTCCGGCACCAATTGATTGATAACAATGGCACTGCCGCCGGTAAGTG
>JAGWTX010000462.1 GCA_028875955.1 Bacteroidota bacterium
GAGACCCGTCGGGGAACAAAACTTGTCCGTGGAACGAAGATTTCAGACCTGTCCCCTATAATGAGGCTTACTTACTGTAAATTGCAATAAAACCCTACGCTCCTGGCAAGGAGATCCCTAGGACAATCCCATACAACCATGAATCAGCACTGGATCGGACATCCCACTATCTTAACCGGAGAACATGTTCAGCTTGTACCGCTGGCGGCAGAACACTTTGAAGAATTATATAAAGCTGCATCGGATAAAAAACTGTGGGAGCTGATCCCCACCGACTGTTCGGAAAGGGAGAATTTTGACAAAGCCTATCTTTTTGCTCTTTCTGAAAGAGACAAAGGGCATCAATACCCCTTTGTGATTGTGCATAAAGCAACAAATGAACTGATTGGCTCAACCCGGTTTTTTGAAATCTATCCGGGCGACAAGAAACTGGAAATCGGCTGGACCTGGATCATCACCCGTTACTGGGGTACTGAAATCAATCTGGAATGTAAATTATTGATGCTGACATTTTGCTTTGAACATTTACAGACAAGAAGGGTTCAATTCAAGACAGATGAAACCAATATCCGGTCCAGAAAAGCGATTGAAAAACTGGGCGCCCGTTTTGAAGGGGTACTGAGAAAAGACAGGATCAAAGCAAACGGGGTTTCCCGAAGCGCTGCTTACTATAGCATTCTGGACGATGAATGGGAGGAAGCCAGGGAAAAAATCAAGGAGCAAATCCTGTATATAAGGCAGGCAACCCTTTAAATCGACTGCCTGTCTACCGGGCAAGATAGAAAAGACGCAAAAATTGCTTTGTAATTGCTGATTTTTTTCTCTGCTGTGTGGCACTTATATGTTTGCGTGACTTATTCTTCCTTTTATTTTCACCACCTCAAATAAGCAGATATGTTATCCGCCGGTTCAGCTATTATATGACCCGGCGAATAACATAAATAAAGGATTAGATTATTGAACCAGCAGTATATAGTGATGATTTTTATTTGGCTTTAACTGGTCTTAGCAAATGTGAAAAAGTAAGCGATCCCATTTTCCATCGCCCTTTTTCTTTGATATATACTTCGGTTACCATGAAAGGATTGGTGACCTCTCTCCCCCCTACTTCTGCTACCAGGTCAATATCGTTCAGGAGAATGGCTGTGTTGTCAAACAGGTTTACGGTCACTGCATAGACCGTCGCCTTTTTATACCAGATACCCCCGTCTTGTATGGTAGTAAGTTCTGTTTTTTTACCCCAGGTACCTCCCATGTGAATAAACATGGCTTTTTCATCAAACAGTACATTCAAGGAATCCACCTTCTTTTCAGACATCCAGTCCCATTTCTTTTGTGAAAGATGGATGATTTCCTGTTGGGCAGGTGTGTAGGTTCCGGCCGATTGAATGGTTTCGGTTGGCTGGGCATTTGCCGTCCGGAAGCTTATCAGCAAAAAAATGATTCCGGTAATAGTTAATTTCATATGTTTTTTATTTACAGGTTTACAAATGAGAAAGTGAGCAAATGTTGGGTGTCAGGTGATTGATCCAATCCAATACAGCAAAACAAACTTGAGGGGTCACCAGCAAGAAACCAGTAATCTTCCCAAATAATTCCTTACAAACAGGTTTTGATCAGCTCTTCAATTTTCTCTCACCCAGCCATTTCACCATGGCAGGATCACGATGATCAAAAAAACTACTGGCGTTGCGGTTCAGGGTTTTGATCGATTCCATATCCTCATTGCTTAAAACAAAGTCAAAAATGTTGAAATTTTCCTCCATTCTTTCCTTATGTACCGATTTGGGTATGGCAATAACACCCCTTTGTATCAGCCAGCGGAGAACAACCTGTGCAATGGATTTCTGATACTTTCGGCCAATAGATCCTATGAGCTCATTCGAAAACAGGTTATTCCTGCCTTCCGCAAAGGGTCCCCATGACTCGATTTGCATCTTATTTTCTTCCAGAAAAGCCTGTGTTTCGATTTGCTGGTGAAAGGGATGTGTTTCAACCTGGTTAACTGCGGGAAGCACTTCATTGTGCAGGATAAGATCCATCAGCCTGTCCGGGTGAAAATTGCTTACGCCTATTGCTCGTATTTTCCCTTCTTTATACAATTCCTCCATCGCTCTCCAGGTTCCGTAAACATCCCCATAGGGCTGGTGTATCAGGTATAGATCGAGATATTCGAGTTGTAATTTCCGAAGTGAGGCTTCAAAAGCTTTTTTGGTTCCGGAAAAACCTTCAGTTTGTATCCAGACCTTGGTTGTGATAAAGAGTTCCTCCCTGGCTATGCCAGATGCCCGTATAGCCCGGCCAACGGCTTCCTCATTCATATAAGACTGGGCGGTATCGATCAGCCGGTAACCGGTATCGATTGCGTCTCTTACACATCTTTCACATTCATCCGGATCCGTCATCTGGAATACCCCAAAACCCAGAACCGGCATCTCCACCCCATTATTCAAGATCAGTGTTTGCATGTTCCCTTTTCTTTGCGGAACAAATATCCAACCATTCCAATGCGAATGGGAAAGACAGATTACGGTTTGTTCTACCATTTTTACTGATTTCCGGCCAGAAGAAAACACTTGAACGGATATATTGATAAGTTTGGATACTAATTTTTCTCAAATGGAAACGATTATTCATTTCGATACGGTCAGTAAATACAACGAGTTCAATAAAAACGAAACCAGGCATCCGCTGGTCAGTATAGTTGATTTTTCAAAGGCCGATCCCAGACATGGGGGTTTTAAAGCTGTGCTGGGGTTTTATTCC
>JAGWTX010000010.1 GCA_028875955.1 Bacteroidota bacterium
CTGGCAGAAATGCAGTTTTTGCAAAGAGCCTACCCGGGTGCTGAATGGTAAAACCAGTGATCAGCAACTATTTTATGGAAACAAAACAACCACCCGTTACGGAAGCCAGTGTCTGGAAAATACTGGAAACAGTTACCGATCCGGAAGTACCGGTCTTATCGGTGGTTGATTTGGGCGTCGTACGGAAAGTTGAATTGGAGCCCCTTCATTCTCCAACAAGTACCGAACCCGGAGATTATGCCATCCGGATCATGGTAACGCCTACCTATACCGGTTGCCCCGCGATGGATGTGATGAAGATTCAAATCCGGATGGCACTAGTGGCAAATGGGTTTACCCAAATCAACCTGCAACAGGAATTATCACCTGCCTGGACAACCGACTGGATGAGCGATGCGGGTAAAGAAAAACTCAAAGCCTACGGGATCGCACCCCCGCAATACAAACAGGCGGTATGCACGCCGGATTCTTTCCAGGAAGAAGAAGCCATTCAATGTCCGTTGTGCAATTCTTATCATACCCGCCTGGTTTCGCAATTTGGCAGCACGGCCTGTAAAGCCTTGTATCAGTGCCAGGATTGCAAGGAACCCTTTGATTATTTTAAATGTCATTGACAGGTATAGATACCCTATGGTTACAATCGATCAAACGGTTAGATTGGCAGGAAATTGATCAGGGAACTCATATCTACAGGATTTGAATCATGGGAGGTAAGAAAAGAATCCAAAAACTTTGGGATCAGGATGATTGCCCTTTGCAAACAGATTCCGGCAGAAGAAAAGGGTAGATTTTATTATCTTACTACCCTAAAATTTTGTCGTGATGCCCACAGTTCTTTAAATGACACATTACAGATCCTACAAATGAATCTATCAACAAGCTAACCCCTCTGCCCGAATTAACCCTTTTAACTTTGCCATATGTCCTCCCTACTTTTCCATATTGAAAACAATATCGCTTATCTGACATTGAACCGGCCGGACAAACTGAATTCCTTCAACAGGGAAATGGCTTTACAGCTGCAACAAAGATTGGATGATTGTGCCCATTCCGATGAAGTCCGTTGTATATACCTTACCGGTTCCGGAAAAGGATTCTGTGCCGGTCAGGATCTTGCAGAAGTGGTTGATCCCAACGGGCCCGGAATGGCGAGAATTCTGAGTGAACATTATAATCCCATCATCACCCGCATACGAAACATACCCAAACCCGTTGTGGCTGCCGTGAATGGTGTAGCGGCCGGTGCAGGTGCCAACCTGGCGCTGGCCTGCGATATAGTTGTGGCTGCGGAAACGGCATCATTCATTCAGGCATTTTCAAAAATCGGACTGATCCCGGACAGCGGAGGTACTTTTCATTTACCTCGCTTGATCGGTTTTCAAAGAGCCAGTGCCCTGATGATGCTGGGTGATAAAGTTTCCGCCCAGGATGCCTGGCAGATGGGTATGCTTTACAAAATTTTCCCTACGGATACTTTTACAGAGGAAAGCAAAAAAATCGCCCTTGTGTTGTCGAAGATGCCTACAAAGGCTTTGGGATATATCAAACAGGCACTCAATGCCTCCATGACAAACGAGATAGCTGCACAATTGACACTGGAAGACCAGCTACAGCAAAAAGCTGCGGCTACGGAAGATTTCAAGGAAGGGGTGCAATCCTTTTTAGAAAAACGTTTACCCGATTTTAAAGGAAACTGATTATGACAGAAAAAGATGCATTGGCAAAAAAAGTGGTAGACCATATGATGAACCAGGATCTTTTTTCCCAATGGCTGGGTATTGAGCTGTTGGAGATAAAAGAAGGGTATAGCAAGATCCGCATGACCGTAAGAAAGGAAATGGTCAATGGCTTTGCGATTGTACACGGTGGTATTGCCTTTTCCCTGGCAGACAGTGCTTTTGCCTTTGCCTGTAATAACCGGAACAATTTATCGGTTGCCCTCGATACATCCATCAACTTCACCAAATCTGTACAGGTGGGCGATACCCTTATTGCAGAAGCAATAGAAGTACACAATGGCCGGAGTACCGGTCTATATCATATTACCCTTTTCAACCAAAAAGAGGAAAGGGTGGCATTTTTCAAGGGAACCTGTTTTCGAAAAGGCAAAACACTGATTGAACCATGATCTATCAATTCGGGAATTTCATACCGGTGATCCATGAAACCGCATTTGTTCATCCGCAGGCTGCCGTTACCGGTAATGTCATCATCGGGAAGAATGTATATATCGGTCCCGGTGCCGCCATCAGAGGCGATTGGGGAGGCATTGTGATAGAAGACGGCTGTAACGTTCAGGAAAATTGCACCATACACATGTTCCCCGGTGTAACCGTGGTTTTACAGGAAGCGGCACATATCGGTCACGGCGCTGTAATCCATGGAGCCAATATCGGGAGAAACTGCCTGATTGGTATGAACAGCGTGATCATGGACCGGGTGATGTTGGGTGATGAATGTATTGTGGGTGCATTAAGTTTTCTGAAAGCAGATGAGATATTTGAGAAAAGAAGCCTGATTGTGGGCAACCCGGCAAAAAAAATAAAAGAAGTGACCGATGAAATGATCGACTGGAAAACCAGCGGTACCCGTCTGTATCAATCCTTACCCTTACAAATGCGGGAAGGCTGGCGGGTTACCGAACCCTTACGGGAGATCCCGTCTGACAGACCCGCACAACAGGCACAGTATGCTACCTGGAACGAATTAAGAAAGCGGAATGACAAATAACATTGGCGTACCTTTGCCGCCAGGTCTATTCATTCGTATAAATACAAAACAGTGTCTGAAAGAAATAACTTCATCGATTATATCCGCATATTTGCCCGCAGTGGTCATGGGGGTCAGGGTGTTACCCATTTTATGCGGAACAAACTGACTGCCATGGGTGGACCCGATGGTGGCGATGGAGGAAGGGGTGGTCATATCATCCTGAAAGGGAATAGCAATCTCTGGACTTTGTTACACCTTCGCTATTTTAAGAATGTGCTGGCAGAAAATGGGGAGAACGGCAGTAAAAACAACTGCACAGGCAGGGATGGAAAAGACATCATCATCGAAGTTCCGCTGGGAACGGTTGCCCGTGATGAGGAATCGGGGAATAAGGAAGTTGAGATCCTGGAAGATGGGCAGGAAGTCATCTGGCTCAAAGGAGGCAGGGGCGGACTGGGTAACAGTAATTTCGCAACACCCACCAATCAGGTTCCCGAACATTCACAACCCGGTGAGCCCGGTGTGGAAGGCTGGAAAAACCTGGAATTAAAAGTGCTGGCTGATGTGGGCCTGGTTGGATTTCCCAATGCAGGAAAATCAACCCTGCTTTCCGTGATTACCGCCGCAAAACCCAAGATTGCGAATTATGCTTTTACAACTTTGATACCCCAGCTGGGGATGGTGGAATACCGCGATCAGAAATCCTTTTGCATTGCCGATCTGCCGGGTATCATTGAAGGTGCTGCAGAAGGAAAAGGACTCGGTCACCGGTTCCTGCGCCACATAGAAAGGAATGCCGTTTTATTGTTCTTGATTCCTGCAGACAGCAATGACCATCGCAAGGAATTTGAAATCCTCAGAAAAGAATTGGAAGAATACAATCCCGAAATGCTGCAAAAAGATTTTATCATCGCCGTCAGCAAAAGTGATATGCTGGATGATGAGTTAAAAGCAGACATCTCCAAGGAATTGCCTGCAGGCATTCCGCATCTTTTCATTTCTTCAGTAACCAATAAAGGGCTTACCGAATTAAAAGACCTTTTATGGGAGACGCTCAATAAAAAAATAAATTGATCTTTCCACGCGTCCCTAACTGAATACCCGGTTTTTATAAATCATATCCTTTCACAAAGCCATCCTGGAATCATGCCCATTTTAATAACAAACGTTTGTTATTAAAATGGGTAACAATGTGTTAACAATACACCAAGGGTTACCTTTTCCTTCTACGGGTATTAAGTGTATACATACGGATTTGATGTACATCTAAAAACCTGAATATTCTATTCAATCCGCCGATTCGGTAGTCCGTATTTCTTCTGATGCTTGTTCCCATATAATTAAATTCTTTTGTGAGCCTATAGGCAATGCCATGCCGGTATTTAATTATTCAAACTAAAAGTAAACACTCGATTTTATGAAAACACAATCTATCCAAACCATCGCCAAGAGATTTTTCTTAGGCAACCTGTTAGCCGCTACCCTGTTTCTTTCTGCAAATGCAAGAACAGTATCCGCTAACCCCACTGCATTCGATGCCAACAAAGCTGAAGTAAAGTACACCGGAGTTGATAAATACAACCAATTATCATTCCATGTCACTTACAGCAATCCATCCGGAAACACTTTCAACCTGACAGTGCTGGATGAAAACGGAGAAGCTATTTTCAAAAACTTCTATGGCGACAAACAATTTGATAAAACTTTCAAATTGCCAAAGTCTGAAGTGAGTAAACTGAGTTTTGTTATCGAAGATGGCAAAACCTCTTACAAAGAAAAATTCGATGTTAACATCAAAACCCAGGTTATCGAAAACGTTGAGGTAAGCAAGAGCTAACTTCCTATCTATTAACTTACAACAGCCATACTGACCTATGGCTGTTTTTTTTTGCAAGCTATCAACAGCCTGTTGAAAAAAGTATGGGGTGACAAGCGTATAGCTTGTTATATTAGCCAATGCAGAAACAGCATTGTTTATTTTGCGGACACCCGGTACATCTGGTTCATGTGCATGGACATTACCAATGCCCGGTTTGTTTTACCAATGCACTACCCTGCTGTGACGGAGACAACTGCAGCACCAACCAATTATTACAAGATACCGAAAATGAAAAGAGCCATTCTGCAGATAAGCAAAATGGCTCTTTCCGTATTGTAGAAAACAAAGCTTAACCTACCGCTTCGCTTTGCATGCTCTTGGAGCTTTTCTTTCTTTCATCTTCATTCAAGACCACTTTACGCATACGGATGTTCTTTGGCGTTACTTCAATACACTCATCCTGCTGAATATATTCCATACACTCTTCCAGCGTAAACTGCAGTTTGGGGGTGATGCGAACCGCATCATCGCTTCCACTGGCACGGTGATTGGTCAGTTTTTTCATCTCCACCGCATTCACATTCAGGTCTCCCGGTTTGATATGCTCAGCGATCACCTGTCCTACATAAACTTCATCTCCCGGATCCACAAAGAAACTGCCCCTGTCCTGTAATTTGTCAATCGAATAAGCAGTGGTAACACCACCGAATTTTGCAATCAACACACCATTGTTCCGGCCGGGTATCGGGCCTTTCCAGGGTTTATAGTCAATAAAATTATGTGCCATTACCGCTTCACCGGCCGTATTGGTCAGCATTTGTGAACGAAGACCAATCAATCCCCTGGATGGTATCTCAAATTCCAGGTGCTGCATTTCGCCCTTGCTTTCCATTACCTGCATTTCACCTTTCCGCTGGGTTACCAGGTCGATCACTTTTCCGCTGTATTCCGCCGGCACATCCACCACCAGGTTTTCATATGGTTCATGTTTCTTACCATCAATGGTCTTTACCAATACCTGGGGATTACCAACCGTCAGTTCGTAACCCTCCCTGCGCATGGTTTCAACCAGGATACCCAGGTGAAGGATCCCCCTTCCGAATACCAGGAAGCTATCTGCACTATCCGTATCTTCCACACGCAGCGCCAGGTTCTTTTCGGTTTCCTTCATCAAACGGTCACGCAGGTGACGTGAAGTGACAAATTTCCCGTCTTTTCCGAAGAAAGGCGAGTTATTGATACTGAAGGTCATGCTCATGGTAGGCTCATCCACACTGATAATGGGTAAGGCTTCCGGGTTCTCCGCATCGGCAATCGTATCACCGATATTGAAATCTTCCAGACCTACCACTGCACAAAGATCACCGGCAATGACTTCCGTAACCTTACGTTTGCCCATGCCTTCAAACACATACAATTCCTTCACGCGGCTTTTTTTGATAGTACCATCAGCCTGCATCAGAGCAATCTGCTGGTTCTCCTTGATAAAACCACGGGTTACCTTACCTACGGCAATACGTCCCAGGAAGGATGAATAATCCAGTGAAGTGATCTGCATCTGCAGGTATCCTTCGTTCACTTTGGGAGCCGGAACATATTTTATAATGCCATCCATCAAGGGAAGAATGTCTTCCGTTTGTGTCAGGCTATCGTTGAACCAGCCATTTTTCCCGCTACCATAAAAAGTAGGGAAGTTCAGCTGTTCTTCTGTTGCATCGAGATTAAAGAATAATTCAAATACCGCATCATGCACTTCATCCGGACGGCAATTCGGCTTATCCACCTTATTGATTACCACAATCGGATGCAGATTCAGCTGTAAGGCTTTCTGCAATACAAAACGAGTTTGTGGCATGGGGCCTTCAAATGCATCCACCAGCAAAATAACGCCATCGGCCATTTTTAGAACACGCTCCACTTCACCTCCAAAGTCACTGTGACCGGGTGTGTCAATTACATTGATCTTTATGTCTTTATAAATGACTGCCGCATTCTTGCTAAAGATGGTGATGCCCCGCTCTCTTTCGAGATCGTTACTGTCCATGATCAGTTCACCGGTATCCTGGTTGTCTCTGAATACTTTGGTAGTTTGTAAGATCCTGTCTACCAGTGTTGTTTTGCCATGGTCTACGTGTGCGATAATGGCAATATTTCTTATTTCCATGTAAATTTTTAAGGCTGCAAAGGTACGACTTTACAACCGGAGGGCAAAGGGCTTAACGTAAATATGACATAAAGGGCTATCCTTCAACAAATTATCTGTCAGAATCGGGATGCCGGAATTACTTTTTTTAAGATCCGGGGCTAAATTCCCGTATTTGGCTACCCAATGATTATACCCGCAGGTAAACTTTTTTCTTATCCATCCAATACCCCACCGACCAACAGAGAAGCATATATGCCACGGCAAAAAGCAGGGATCCCCAGTAATCACCAGCGAAACTGAAGAGATTCAGGTAGATCCAGCGAAAAAGGCTGGTATTGCCATCCACTTTCACCAGGTACAATACGGTAACCAGTAATTCTGAAATCAGGTAAACAACAAGCGGATTTTTACCGACTACTTCAAAGAACCAACCCCATCGGGTTCTTTTTTGCATATCCATGATATAGATGATAGCCGCCAGCAGCATACAATCAAGTCCTACCGTATGCAACACAAAGGAACTTGTCCATAGTTTTTTATTGATGGGAAAGATATAATTCCAGAAAAATGCAATGATCAGCAAGGCGAAACCGGCCAGGATTAACCGGGTCAGTCCTTCGTAGGTTTTGCCTGATTTCTGCACATGCAACCCTACAAAATAACCGGCCACCACGTTTACAATGGCAGGCAGGGTACTCAGCCAGCCTTCGGGATCAAAAGCCACCCCTTCCCCATGGTACATATGGGCATCCCCCATTAACCAAAGATCCAGCCGGATACCGGCATTTCCCTGCAGACTAAGGGGGTCAGTGGGATCACCGAACCAAAAACAAATTCCCCAGTACAAAAGAAGCAGACTGGCACTGATAATGAGCACCGTTCTTGCTTTCAGAAAATATACCATCAATGAGGCAAAACAATAACAGAGTGCGATCCGTTGTAACACACCCAATATCCGGGTATGTGAAATGGGTGACAAGGCCCATACCCCATTTTCATGGGTATAGAAAGGGAACCAGTACATCAGGTAACCCAGTAAAAAAATCAACAGGGTTCTTTTGAAGATTTTTGACAAAACGGCCGCTGTGGTTTTCTTTTCCCAACTTCGCATTACAAAACTCATGGCATTACCTACGGCAAACAGAAAGGAAGGGAATACCAGATCAGTGGGGGTAAATCCATGCCATTTGGCATGATGAAGTGGTGCAAATGTCACCGAGGAATCTCCGGGTGTGTTGACAATGATCATTAAACAGATCGTCATACCGCGGAATACATCCAGTGCTGTGAATCTTTGTTGTTGGGATACCATAGCAATCGTTTTGGGGAATACAATATACTGAATATCGCGGATTACACCGGGTTGCCAAAAGCTGTCAAAATATTTTAATCTGATTTAAAGGAAGGACATATAATCATTCATTCCACACTTACCAACCAAAACGATGAAACAATTTTTACGATATACACAGGCCGTTTTTTATATACTGGCCGGACTCAATCATTTCCGCAGTCCCTCTTTTTATCTCGGTATGATCCCTCCCTATCTGCCCTGGCATGGCCTGATCAATCTACTCGCCGGAATAGCGGAAACTCTGTTGGGTATATCCCTCTTAATCCCTGCCACCCGCAAATGGGGTGCTTATGGGATCATCCTGCTTCTAATTTTATTCATCCCTGTACATATTTATTTTATACAGATCGGGAATTGTCTTCCCAACGGGTTCTGTGTTCCCGCTTGGGTAGGTTGGTTGCGACTCCTGGTCATTCATCCCCTATTAATCGCCTGGGCATACCAGTGCCGCAAATAAATATGTAGATTTAAAATAAAATTCCTGCCATGCGTTTGTTAAAAAGATTGCTGCTGGTGCTGATGGTTCTGGCTATCGTTTATCTTGTCGGACCGCACCCCTCCACTCCCGTGTATACCCTTTCACTTCCTGCCGTACCTGCAGACCCGGTTGCGCTCACCAATTATGTTCAACTGCAGGAGGCCCAACACAAACTCAAACCGAACAATGAAGCCAGGATTGTATGGGCCAACGATTCCACGCATGCAAAAACCGAATATGCGATCGTTTACCTGCATGGTTTCAGCGCATCTCAGGAAGAGGGGAATCCGGTACACCGGAATATTGCGAAGGAATTCGGATGCAACTTATATCTTTCCAGACTGGATCAGCATGGTATTGATACAACAGATGCCCTCTATCATATGACGGCGGAAAATCTCTGGGAAACAGCCAAACAGGCTTATGCGATCGGGAAACAATTGGGCCGTAAAGTCATTCTCATGGGCACTTCCACCGGGGGCACGCTGGCATTGCAGTTGGCGGCCGCCTATCCTGAAATCGCCGCGCTGATTCTGTATTCCCCGAATATTGCCATCAATGACCCCAATGCCTGGTTACTGAATAATCCCTGGGGGTTACAGATCGCCAGATTGGTAAAGGGTTCCAACTATAATACGGCAGGAAATAATACGCCCATATACAGTCAATACTGGAACCACCAATACCGTCTGGAAGCAACCGTGCAACTGGAAGAATTGCTGGAAACCACCATGAACCGCTCCCATTTTGAACAAATCAAACAACCCACGCTCACCTTGTGCTACTACAAAGATGAGCAGCACCAGGACCCTGTTGTCAAAGTTTCCGCTATGCGTACGATGATGGATGAATTGGGCACGCCGGCCAACAAAAAAAGACTGGTACCCATCCCTGATGCAGGAACCCATGTACTGGCTTCCCCCATTCAATCAAAGGATATTGTAAGTGTTGAAAAACAAACTGCGGCATTCTTGACAGAAGTACTTGGCATGAAAAAAGTTTTATAACCCTAAGGTATCGCTACCACAAACCACAAACCAAGGACTGGAAAGTTCCCTATCTTCACCCCCCTAATTAAAACGATTGCCATGCCACGAAGTAAAATTGCCGGTATCGGTAAGTATATACCTGAAAGAACCGTAACCAACCAGGATCTGACGCAGTACATGGAAACTTCAGACGAATGGATCCAGGAAAGAACCGGAATCAAAGAGCGGCATTATGCCCACAGAACGGATGAGACCACAACCACTATGGGAGTGGAAGCAGCCAAAATTGCCATAGAAAGAGCCGGAACAACAGCAGAAGAGATCGATTTTATTGTGTTCGCCACCCTTTCGCCCGATTATTATTTTCCCGGATGCGGGGTCATGTTGCAACGGGCCCTGAAAATGAAAGAAATAGGCGCACTGGATGTTCGTAACCAATGCAGCGGGTTTCTGTATGCATTGAGTGTGGCGGATCAGTTTATCAAAACCGGTATGTATAAGAACATATTGGTGGTGGGTAGTGAAAAACACTCATTTGGTCTGGATTTCTCCACGAGGGGAAGAAATATCTCGGTGATTTTTGGAGACGGCGCGGGTGCAGTTGTCCTGCAGCCCACCGATGAAAAGGACCAGGGAATATTGAGTACGCATTTACACAGCGATGGGGAATCGGCAGAAATCCTGGCCATGTATAACCCGGGTACGCATGCGAATCATTGGGGTACGAAGGATTATGCTGATTTTGATGATGCGCCCATAGCACAGATGTTTATGAGTCATGCCATGATTGACAATGCGCAAAATTTCCCTTACATGGATGGACAGGCCGTTTTCAAAAAGGCCGTTGTAAAATTTCCGGAAGTGATCATGGAAGCCCTTCAGGCAAATGGATACCAGGCTTCTGATATCCATATGCTGATCCCCCATCAGGCGAATCTTCGGATCAGCCAGTTTGTACAACACAAACTAAAACTAAGCGATGAACAGGTTTACAACAATATTCAACATTACGGTAACACTACAGCCGCTTCAGTTCCCATAGCTTTGTGTGAAGCCTGGGAAAAAGGTTTGATTAGCAGGGGCGACCTGGTTTGTCTGGCAGCTTTTGGCAGTGGCTTTACCTGGGCCAGTGCCCTGTTAAAATGGTAAGGTTTCCCGGATAAGTATGATTTTTCAGTGTTCGATTTTCGATAACCTGAATGAGTATGTATTATTTTATTTGAAGAATTACGCGAGAGATGAGTGATAGAAAAATTATTTACCTGATAAACCCGATATCCGGAACAGCAAAAAAAGATGGCATCAGAAAATTGCTGGAAAGAGAAACCAAGGCACAGGGGATTCCCTATCTGATAGAATCAACCAACCCCGACGGAGATTACGATCTCCTGGCAGACAGGATCCTGTTGGAAAAGTATACGGATGTGGTGATGATCGGCGGGGATGGGACCGTAAACCAGGTGACCAGTGCCCTGCGCAGGCTACCCGTTCGTTTTGGCATTATCCCGCTGGGTTCGGGCAATGGTCTTGCCAGGGCTGCAGGAATCCCTTCCAAACCCCAGCAATCACTGGCCCTCATTTTTACCGGCACTTCGAAAAAAATAGATGCCTTTTTGATCAACGAACAATATTCCTGCATGTTGAGCGGGATCGGATTCGACGCGCAGGTGGCTCATGATTTTGCGACCAAGGCCACCCGTGGCCTCATGATGTATACCCAACAGAGTATCCTCAATTATTTCAAGGCCCATCCTTACCAGTTTGAGATCATACTGGATAATTTTTCTTTTTTCTCAGATGCCTTCTTCATCAGTATCGCCAACAGCAACCAGTTTGGGAATAATTTCACCATCGCCCCGCAGGCCAGTCTGAACGATGGATTACTGGATATTGTTATTGTACAAAAAATGCATAAGGCGAAACTGCCCTTTGCCATGCTGAAACATATCAGGGGAAACAACAAACTCCATCAACTGGTGGAAGATATGGCACACAAGAACATATTGTATTTCCAGACTTCCGCCCTAACCATCAAGAACCTGAAACATGCGCCCCTGCATATTGATGGGGAGCCCCGTGAAACGGCGGAATCATTCAAAATCGAAATCCTGAAAGATTGCTTTGAGCTTATCCAGCCGGTCTGAATATGCGCTGTTCCCTTAGACCGAAATTTTATTTTACATAGCCGATCTTATCCCGTTTTTTCATGATATATTTAAGAAAAAATCATGAAAAGGATTACACTATTACTGGCACTATTGGTTTTTTCGGCTATCACCGTTTCTGCGCAAACCGACCTGAAGGCAACCAAATGGAAGGGCATTGCCTATATTCCGGATGCTGCCGAAGTGATCCTATCGTTTACAAAAGACAGTGTGGTCATGTTCCGAAATAACGATCCGCTGGAAACCATGCATTATACTCTTTCGGGAGACACGCTAAGCATTGCCAAACTATCCGGCATGAGCCCCTGTGGAACCAATGCGGGCTCTTATAAAATCAGCATCAAAAACAATACCCTTTTCCTGGAAGTGATCAATGACGACTGTAATGAAAGGACAAACGCTTTCTCCCCGGAGGGCTATTTCAAGCAAAATGATTGAGGAGTTTATTCCTGTTGCAACCGGATCAGTTTTCTTAATTCCTGCTGATTAACGGGGTTATCCATGGCTTTTGCTATGTCTCTTTTTTCTGCAGCCGTGAGGTGAAAACTCAGGCTGGCGGGTGCATCATTCCGGGAAGGCACGTATTGAAAACAGATCCGGTAGAACTGGGGACCGTACGCATCAAACAGATAATCCAGCTGATCATGCTGGTAATAATCCTGCAATTTAAACCAGTTATTCTGCAGAACCAGAAAGGGTTGGGTAAGCAGGCTCACCAGGCTGTTCCCGTCAAAAGGTTTTTCCCAATCGCCCATCCCCCTGTCCCGTAATTGTAACAGCACAACTTTACTCGTATTGGCTTTCAGCCAGTCTTTGAATACATCAATAAAACGGAGACTGGCTTCCTGACCAAAATTATCCCTTAATCCTGCGTCCATCACATCAATGATGGGTTGGGTAGGCAACCAAACACTGGGTAAGACATAGGGGAAAGTGGCATTCATCCGTAAAGCGGATAAGATACTGATGTGCGATGCATCCTGCTTTGCAAAAAAAGAATTGAAATCAATGGCATCGGGGTCGTTGTAGGTGATTCTTCCTGTATCCGTATGGGCCCGCATGAGAAATCTGGCCGGGTGTGTGGCTATATACATTTTTCTGCCATCCCGGTTTATCACGGAATTAAAAAAGATCATGGGGATGGCTGCTGCCGCTTCGGGCGCTGCATAATCAGACAGTGTCTTGTTTAAAAGTCCATGTGTGTTCTCATTCAGCTTCTGTTCAAATGCATATCCCCTGTCTTTTGCATAGGAATACCCATGAAAATTGAATTTCTGAACCGGCCCGATCATGTCCCTGGTTACAAATGAGGAGAAAAGCGGACTCAATAAATCGTTGGAAATATCTTCATCATATTTTTTATCCTGGAGATTGATTTTTGCACCCAATAATTTCTGGTAATACAATTCTCTGAAATAAGTGGCACCCAGCATCCCACCCGATGCGCCATTGATCAGTAGGGTTTGGTTCATCAACTGTCCGTTCATTACGCTATCCAGTTTCTGCAAGGCATGCATGGTAAATGCGGCGCTTCTCTCTCCGCCACCACTGGTATTGATGATATACAGGATGGGTTTATCGGATTTCTGTTTTGCCTTCCATTTATTGAGGATCGTTTCATAAAAGGCCCTGTCTTTCTCCATGTTTTCCGCACTGGCCAGTTCACGGACAGATTGCTGGTTATACAGCGGTCTTTCAGACGGATTGGTATAATTCAACCCGTAGGCTTTGTTGCGGGGGTCGATGATATCTTTTTGGTAAAGAATATTCAATATCAGGTACATGATCCCGATAACCGGTAATGTCCAGCTCCTTAATAAAAGGGTCAGTGCCCCGGATACCGCGATCAGGATTGCAAAGAATAAAGTGATACTCGCTGCCGCAGGAATCTGAAAAAGCCTGGCATCTGAAATATATCCCACCAAAATCAGAAATATGAATGCGACAAGGATGGCGATCACCGCAGCCACATGATGTCTTTTAAAAACGGCATCCAGGAATTCCTGGCTGTAGTGCCTGACGTCTCTGGGTTTTCGCAAACGGAAACCCGCACTGAGAAACCAGTCCACTTCCAGTTCTGTTTTTTCTTTGGGAAGTTGTACGTCCTTGATGATTTCCGCATATCGCTTATTGGCGGTATTGATCACAGAACCCATGTT